>NZ_JBMGQR010000002.1:0-169521 GCF_049059935.1 Solicola agrisoli
GCCTGCTCGTGCGGCGGCGCGGGCGACTGCCGGGTGGGGGCAGACGAAGATTCCCAGGTATACCTGGGAATCTTCGTCTGCCACGGAGAACTTCCCGGGTGGTCGGACAGTTTCCCAGGTATACCTGGGAAACCGACAGCGCCGGGCTCAGCCCGCGGACAGCTCGGCGGTGACGGCGGCCCAGCGGTCGAGGACCCGACGGGCCGAGCCGGAGTCGATGGACTCCTGCGCGCGCTCCATGCCCGCGCGGAGGCGGGTGACGAGGTCGCCGGGCTCGGCGGCGTGGGCGGCGAGGCCGGCGGCGGCGTTCATCAGGACGGCGTCGCGCACGGCGCCCGTCTCGCCGTCGACCAGGCGCCGGAAGACGTCCGCGTTGAACGCGGCGTCGCCCCCGGCGAGGGCGTCGATCGGCGACGGCTCGACTCCGAGGTCGCGCGGGTCGAGGGTGGCGGTCTCGACCTCGCCGTCGCGCACCACCCACACCGAGGTGGTGGTGGTCACCGTGATCTCGTCGAGGCCGTCGTCGCCGCGGAACACCAAGGCGTCGACGCCGCGGCGTGCGAACACGCCGGCCATCACCGGGGCCATCGCGCGGTCGGCCACGCCCACGGCGCAGGCAGCCGGACGGGCCGGGTTGGTGAGGGGGCCCAGGAAGTTGAAGGTCGTGGCGATCCCGAGCTCGCGGCGCGGGGCGCCGGCGTAGCGCAGCGAGGAGTGGAAGACCGGTGCGAAGCAGAAGGTGATTCCCGCGCGTCGGACCACCTCGGCCACCTGGGCCGGCGGCAGGTCGAGCCGGATGCCGAGCTGCTCCAGCACGTCGGCCGACCCGCTCGAGCTGGACGCGGCCCGGTTGCCGTGCTTCACGACGGGCACGCCCGCGCCCGCCATCACCACCGACGACATCGTGGAGATGTTGACGGTGCGCGCGAGGTCGCCGCCGGTGCCGACGATGTCGACCACGCGGCCCTCGACGTCCATCGGCGCGGCGTGGCGGTACATGGTCTCGACGAGGCCCTCGACCTCGGCCACCGTCTCGCCCTTGGCGCGCAGCGCGACGGCGAACCCGGCGATCTGGGCGGGCGTGGCGGCGCCGCTGAGGATCTCCTCCATCGCCCACGCGGTCGCGTCGACGTCGAGGTCCCGGCCGGCCACCAGGGCCGTCAGGACGACCGGCCAGCTCTGGGTGGTCACGCGACCCGGCTGCGGACCAGCCCGATCACGCACTCGGCGAGCGCGAACGCGTCCAGCGGGTGCGACACGACGCCGTCGGCGCGCGACCACGTGGCCAGCCACGCGTCCTGCGGCCGGGCGGTGAGCACGACGACCGGCGGGCAGCGGTAGATCTCGTCCTTGAGCTGACGGGCCACGCCCATGCCCCCGGCCGGGGTGGCCTCGCCGTCGAGGATGGCGAGGTCGACGCCGCCGGCGTCCATCGTCGCGATGACGACGGGCTCGGTGGCGCACTCGACGTACTCGAGCTCGGGGAGGTCGGGGTGGGGACGTCGCCCGAGGGCCGTCCGCACCTGTGCGCGGGTGCTCGAGTCGTCGCTGTAGAGCAGCACCTTGAGGGGGCGCGCGGCGGCTGCGGGACGGTCGTGGTCGCTCACGCAGGCATCGTAGCCAGGTTGTGACGTCCCGTCGGGGGGCGGGGATGCCCTTCGGACCTCCGTGCGTTCATAATGCTTGCGTGGCTACGACGTCTGCGATCCCCGCCTCCCGCCTCCACGGCCAGAGCAACCGACCCTCGATGGTCACGGTCGGCACGATCGTGTGGCTCGCCAGCGAGCTGATGTTCTTCGCCGCCCTGTTCGCGGCGTACTTCACCATCCGCGCGGTCAGCCCCGAGCTGTGGGCGATCGAGACCGAGAAGCTGAACGTCCCGTTCGCGACGGTCAACACCACGATCCTGGTGCTCTCGTCGGTCACCTGCCAGTGGGGCGTGTTCGCGGCCGAGAAGGGCCGCGTCGGCCGCACCGGCAGCGTCTTCCAGGTCTCGCAGTGGGGCATGCGCGAGTGGTTCGCCCTCACCTACATCATGGGCGCCATCTTCATCGGCGGTCAGACCTTCGAGTACGCCGAGCTGGTGCACGAGAACGTCACGATCGCCTCCTCGCCCTACGGCAGCGTGTTCTACCTGGCCACCGGGTTCCACGGCATCCACGTGGTCGGCGGTCTGATCGCCTTCCTGCTGGTCCTCGGCCGCACCTTCATGGCGCGCCGGTTCACGCACGAACAGGCCGTGTCGGCCATCGTCGTGTCCTACTACTGGCACTTCGTCGACGTCGTCTGGATCGGGCTCTTCGCCACCGTCTACCTGATCAAGTAACGCCTGTCGGCGGGCCCGGAAACTTAGCCTGACCTGATCGGACAACTGAACATCCTGCGGGGTTCAATGAACTCAGCAGCAACACGTGAATCCCCCTGAGATGGAAGAGGTCCCAGTCGTGCGGTTCCTGTCCACGCGTCGCCGGCATCCGATGGCCGGCCTCGTCGTGCTGCTCCTCGGTCTGATCGCGGCAGGCGGCCTCTACTCGGCCGTCGCCCCCGACTCAGCGAGGGCCGAGACCACCGACGCCCGCAAGGTGGAGGCAGGACGCCAGCTGTTCCTCGTCGGGTGCGCCACCTGCCACGGCAAGAACGCCGAGGGCATCCCCACCAAGAGTGGCGGCAACTACGGCCCCGCCCTCGTGGGCGTGGGCGCCGCCGCCGTCGACTTCCAGGTCGGCACCGGCCGCATGCCGCTGGCCAACGCCTCGCAGCAGGCCCCCCGCAAGAAGCCTCAGTACACCCCCGAGGAGGTCTCGCAGCTGGCCGCGTACGTCGCGACGCTCGCGCCCGGACCGGCCATCCCCGAGGAGGAGTACACCAACGCCCAGGGCGCCTCCGACGAGGAGATCACCAAGGGTGGCGAGTTCTTCCGCACCAACTGCACCGCGTGCCACAACTCGGTCGGCGCCGGCGGCGCCCTGCCCGGCGGCCGGTACGCCCCCAAGCTCACCGGCGTGAGCGGCAAGCACATCTACGAGGCCATGGTCACCGGCCCGCAGCAGATGCCCGTCTTCAACGACGCGGTCATCACCCCCGAGGACAAGCGCGCCGTCATCGCCTACATCAAGACCGTCCAGGAGGAGCCGACCTACGGCGGCCTCGGTGGCGGTGGCCTCGGCCCCGTCGTCGACGGCATGTTCACCTGGATCATCGGCATCGGCGGCCTGGTCGTCATCGCCACCTGGATCGCCGCCCACGGCGCCCGGGTCAAGCGGAGGGAGTCGCGCTCGTGAGCACCGACAAGCCCGGCGACGCCCTGCAGCGCGCCGACGACGCCGACCCGCACGGCGAGGTCGAGACCAAGCCCGGCAGCTTCGCCGAGAAGGCCGACCCGATCGACAACCCGGGTCTGCCCGAGCACCTCCCCCGCCCCACCGACGTCTACCCCGAGGCCGAGCGCCGCGCGGAGCGTCAGGTCGCCGGGATGTTCGCGCTGGCCACCGTCCTGACGCTCGCGTTCTGCGTCTTCTACTTCGTGGTCCCGATCGACTCCACGTTCCTCGGCTGGTCGGGCCTGAACTTCGCCCTCGGCGGCACCCTCGGCGCGGCCCTGCTGCTCATCGGCCTCGGCGCCGTCCAGTGGGCCAAGAAGCTGATGGCCGACGAGGAGATGGTGGAGATGCGCCACCCGGCGGTCTCCAACGACGAGGACCGCACCGAGATGCTCGCCAAGTTCAACCAGGGCGTCAACGAGTCCGGCATCCGCCGTCGTCCCCTCATCCGCAACACCCTGCTGGGCTCGCTCGGCGTGCTCGGCCTCCCCGCGATCGTCCTGCTCCGCGACCTGGGCCCGCTGCCCGGCAGCAAGCAGTTCGAGACCGTCTGGGCCAAGGGCATGCGCGTCGTCAACGACGTCGCCGGCACCCCGCTGCGTCCGGGCGACATCGAGGTGGGCCAGCTCGTCAACGCCCAGCCCTTCGCCTTCTTCGAGACCGACGAGTCGGGCGAGAAGATCATCCACGGAGCCGAGCTGCTCCAGGAGAAGTCCAAGGCGTCGGTGATCGTCGTCCGGATGCGTCCGGAGGACATCACCCCCGCCCCCGGACAAGAGAACTGGGGCGTGGAGGGCATCCTCTGCTTCTCCAAGATCTGCACCCACGTCGGCTGCCCGATCAGCCTGTGGGAGCAGCAGACGCACCACCTTCTCTGCCCGTGCCACCAGAGCACCTACGACCTCTCCGACGGAGGCAAGGTGATCTTCGGACCCGCGCACCGGCCGCTCCCCCAGCTGCCGCTCGCGGTGGACGACGAGGGGTACCTGGTCGCCCGTAGCGACTTCACGGTTCCCGTCGGACCCAGCTTCCCCGAAGTGGAGCAAGACAAGTGACCCAGATCACGACCGAGACCCCCCTCGAGGAGTCGGCCTTCGGCAAGAAGGCGGCCGGCCCCGTCGGCTGGCTCGACTCCCGCCTCGGCCTGGCCAAGGCCGGCAAGGGTCTCGTCCGGAAGGTGTTCCCCGACCACTGGTCGTTCTTCCTCGGCGAGATCGCCCTCTACAGCTTCATCATTCTGCTGCTGACCGGCGTCTTCCTGACGTTCTGGTACGTGCCCAGCATGGAGGAGGTGACGTACAACGGCTCCTACGTGCCGCTGCGCGGCCTCGAGATGTCCAAGGCCTACGCCTCGACGCTCGACATCTCCTTCGACATCCGTGGCGGCCTGCTCATGCGGCAGATCCACCACTGGGCGGCGATGCTCTTCATCGCGTCGATGATCGCCCACATGCTGCGCGTGTTCTTCACCGGCGCGTACCGCAAGCCGCGTGAGGTCAACTGGCTGATCGGTGTCGGCCTGTTCAGCCTGGCGCTCATCGAGGGCTTCGCCGGCTACTCGCTCCCCGACGACCTGCTGTCGGGCACCGGCCTGCGGTTCGTCGACGGACTGATCCGCTCGATCCCGATCATCGGCTCCTACGCCGAGTTCTTCGTCTTCGGCGGGGAGTACCCGGGCGAGCTCATCATCCCGCGCCTGTACATGGCGCACATCCTGCTCGTCCCGGCGATCCTGCTCGGCCTGATCACCGCCCACCTGCTGCTGCTCGTGTACCACAAGCACACCCAGTGGCCCGGTGCGGGACGCACCGAGAACAACGTCGTCGGCTACCCGGTCCTGCCGGTCTACGCCGCCAAGGCCGGTGGCTTCTTCTTCGTCGTCTTCGGCTTCATCACGCTGGTCTCGGCGACGCTGCAGCTGAACCCGGTGTGGAGCTACGGCCCCTACAACCCCTCCGAGGTCACCGCGGGCTCGCAGCCCGACTGGTACATGGGCTGGGTCGAGGGCGCGGTGCGCATCATGCCGAACTGGGAGACCACGATCTTCAGCTGGACGTTCAGCTGGAACGTCTTCATCCCCGCGGTCGTGCTGCTGACGGCCCTGTTCGGTCTGCTGGCCGCCTACCCGTTCGTCGAGCGCTGGGTGACCAAGGACGACCGCGAGCACCACCTGCTCGAGCGTCCCCGCAACGCCCCGGTCCGCACCGGCCTCGGTGTGGCCGGCATGACCGCCTACGGCGTCCTGTGGATCGCCGGCGGCAACGACGTCATCGCCACCCAGTTCCACATGGACATCTACACGATCACGTGGCTGTGCCGCATCGGGTTCTTCGTGGCCCCGGTCGTCGCCTTCGTGGTCACCAAGCGGATCTGCATCTCGCTGCAGCGCAAGGACACCGAGACCGTCCTGCACGGCTACGAGACCGGCATCCTCGAGCGCTCGCCCGACGGCGGGTACTCCGAGCGTCACGCCCCGCTGCCGGCCAACCAGGCGTACGCGCTCACCGCGCGCGACCGTCCGGAGGTCGTCGAGGCCCCCGAGGACACCGACGAGCACGGCGTCCGCTCCCCCGGTGGCCTCAAGGCCAGGCTCCACGCCCGCGCCTCGCGGTTCTACCACGAGGACATCGCCGACAAGGCGACCCGCGAGGAGGTCGAGGAGGCGCACCACCACCACGCCGACCACGACGGGCACGCACTCGAGCCCGGCGCGCGCGACGAGTTCCAGGGCATCAGCGAGACGGGCGTCCCCCGCCAGCACTGATCCCGCCCGCACCACGTCCGAGGCCCCCGTCACCACCTGGTGACGGGGGCCTCGTCGTCTCCCCTCCCCCACCGGGCCATGGGGTTCCGGCCGGCGGTGGGTACGGCCCCACATCCGGCCCGATCCTGGGGCCATACCCACCGCCAGGGCGGTAGCAACCACCCACGGACGCCACATGGCGCCACGCGGCGGCCGGAGCGGGCCGACAGCCCACGAGCCGTACCCACGACCTCCAGGTGCCCCACCCACCACCTCGGGCCCGTAGGTGGTGGGTCAGCCACCGCCGGGCCGTACCAACGACAGCGGCCCCACGAGGAACCTCTCGTGGGGCCGCAGGAGGCCGTGTGAGCGCCGGGGAGGCGCGGGGCTCAGCTCAGGGCCGAGCCCTTCTTGAACGCCTCGTAGGACTCGTTCCAGTCCGTCCAGCCGTTGTCGTCCTCGAGGGAGCGGGGGCTGTCGATGAACTTGACGACGTCGCCGCGGTGGGAGATGCCGTAGAGCCACGCCGCGTTGGAGGTACTCAGCCCGACGCAGCCGTGGCTGACGTTCGCCGAGCCCTGGGAGCCGGCCGACCAGGGTGCCGCGTGGATGAACTCACCGGTGTTGGTGACGCGCATGGCGTAGCGGACGTCGGGGATGTCGTAGTACTCCGGCGAGTCCTCCGAGACGCCCGTGGTGGCGGCGTCCATCCGCTTGACGGCGAACTTCTCCATGATGATCTTGGTGCCCTCGCGGGTCTCCAGGCCGTCCTTGCCGGTGGTGACGGGCAGCTTGCGCGCCACCTTCCCGTCGACGCGGACCGTCATGGTGTGCCCGCCGACGTCGACGGTGCTGACGACCTTCTTGCCCACGGTGAAGGCGGTGTAGCGGTTCTCCTGGCCGTAGACCCCGTCGCCGGCGTTGACGCCGTTGAGGCGGGCGCGCACCTTGACCTGGGTGCCGGCGGGCCAGTACTCGCGGGGACGGTAGCGGACCTCGGTGTCGCTCACCCAGCTCCAGGTGCCCTCCACCTGCGGGGTCGACTGAACCTCGAGGCGCTTCTCGAACTCGGCCTTGTTCTTCACCGGCACGTCGAAGCGGATGACGATGGGCATGCCCACGCCGACCGTCTCGCCGCGCAGCGGCTGCAGGCTCGGGAACGTCTGCTGGTCGAGCGAGAGGTCCTCGGTGGTGAAGGTGCGCGTGACGTCGGTGGCCTTGCCGTCGGCGTTCATGGCGACGGCCTTGACGGTGTACGTCGAGCCGGGGTCGAGCATGTCGCGCGCGGTCCAGGTGGTCCCGGCCTGGTCGACCGAGCCGACCACCGTGGACTTCTCGGTGGGGGCGTCGCCGCGGTAGACGGTGACCTCACCGAGCCTGCCGCCCTGGGCCGTCGCCGTCACGAGGGTGTCGACACCCTGGTCCTTCGTCCCGTCGGGGACGTTGACGTCGACCGTGGCCGGGGCGGCCTGCTTCTTCGACGAGGCCGGTGAGGCGTCGTTGCCCGCGGCGGTGCCGTCGTCGGAGGACGACGACCCGGTGCACCCGACGAGGGCCACCAGCGCGGTGGCGACGGCGGCCGCCGCCAGGCCGTGACGGACGGACGTGGCGGGCACGCTGCGACGCGGGCTCATGGCGCTCCAAGGGGAGATTCTGGACAGACTGATCCAGCGTAACCGCCAGTGCCGTCAGTTCCGAATCACGTGCGCGCGCCGCGCCGCGTCGTCAGTGTGCGTGGACGCCGCGGTAGTACTCGTAGACCCAGCCGATGACGGTCATCGCGCCGATGCCGACACCGATGATGAACATCCACCAGCCGATGACCAGGCCGAGGACGACCACCAGGAACGCCAGTGCGGCGAACAGCGGCCACCACGAGTACGGGGGGAAGAAGCCGAGCTCGCCGGCGCCCTCCACGATCTCGCCCTCGTGACGGTCCTCGGGACGGTCGGGGATCTGCTTGGCGACCACGCCCAGGTAGAACGCCAGCAGACCGGCGAGCAGGGTGGTCATGACGAGCGCGCTGGTGCCCGTGGGGTCACCGCTCATCAGCCAGTAGACCGGCGAGACGGCGGCGAAGAAGATGCCGCAGATGCCGATGGTCCAGGCTTCGATCTTCACGCGTCGTCCTCCTTGGTGCGGGTGGCGTGACCCAGCGCCTCCTCGCGACCCGACATGTCGGGGGCGTCGGACGGTCCGCCGCCACGCAGACCGGGGTTGTCCTCGAGCTCCATCGCGGCGATCTCGGGGTGGTGCAGGTCGAACGCGGGGCTCTCGGACCGGATGCGCGGCAGCGTCGTGAAGTTGTGACGCGGCGGCGGGCACGAGGTGGCCCACTCCAGCGAGCGGCCCCAGCCCCACGGGTCGTCGACGCCGACGACGGGGTTCTGGCGCGACTTCCACACGTTGTAGAAGAACGGCAGCGTGGAGGCGCCCAGGACGAACGCGCCGACGCTCGAGATCTGGTTGAGGATCGTGAACCCGTCGGCGGCCGCGTAGTCGGCGTAGCGACGCGGCATGCCCTCGACGCCCAGCCAGTGCTGCACCAGGAAGGTGAGGTGGAAGCCGACGAACAGCAGCCAGAAGTGGATCTTGCCGAGGCGCTCGTCGAGCATGCGTCCGGTGAACTTGGGCCACCAGAAGTAGAAGCCCGCGAACATCGCGAACACGACGGTGCCGAACACGACGTAGTGGAAGTGCGCCACCACGAAGTAGGAGTCCGACAGCTGGAAGTCCAGGGCCGGCGAGGCCAGGATGACGCCGGTCAGCCCGCCGAACAGGAAGGTGACCAGGAAGCCCAGCGCGAAGATCAGCGGGGTGTCGAACGACAGCGAGCCGCCCCACAGGGTGCCGATCCAGTTGAAGAACTTGACGCCCGTGGGCACCGCGATCAGGAACGTCATGAAGGAGAAGAACGCCAGGTCGACGGCGCCGGTGACGTACATGTGGTGCGCCCAGACGGCCACCGACAGCGCGGCGATCGCGAGCGTGGCCCCGACCAGGCCGACGTAGCCGAAGATCGGCTTGCGGCTGAAGACCGGGAAGATCTCGGTGACGATGCCGAAGAACGGCAGCGCGATGATGTACACCTCGGGGTGCCCGAAGAACCAGAACAGGTGCTGCCACAGGATCGGCCCGCCGTTGGCGGCGTCGAACACGTGCGCCCCCAGCTGCCGGTCCGCGAGCAGCGCCAGCAGCGCGCCGGCGAAGATCGGGAACGCGATCAGCACCAGCAGGCTGGTGACCAGCGTGTTCCAGGTGAAGATCGGCATCCGGAACATCGTCATGCCGGGCGCACGCATGCAGAAGATGGTGGTGATGAAGTTGACGGCGCCGAGGATGGTGCCGAGGCCGGCCATGTACAGACCGACGATCCACAGGTCACCGCCGATGCCCGGGGAGTTGACCGCGTCGCTCAGTGGCGCGTACGCGAACCAGCCGAAGCTGGCGGCGCCACCGGGGACGAAGAAGCCCGAGACGACGGTGAGCCCGCCGAACAGGTACAGCCAGTAGCTGAACATGTTGAGCCGCGGGAACGCGACGTCGGGCGCACCGATCTGCAGCGGCATGATCGCGTTGGAGAACCCGAAGAACAGGGGCGTCGCGAACAGCAGCAGCATGATCGTGCCGTGCATCGTGAACAGCTGGTTGTACGTCTCGTCGTCGACGATCTGGGTGCCCGGGGCGGCCAGCTCGGCGCGGATCAGCAGCGCCAGGATGCCGCCGATGATGAAGAAGACGAACGACGTCGTCAGGTACAGGTTGCCGATCAGCTTGTGGTCGGTCGTCGTCATCAGACGGACGGCCTGCTGCCCGAGGGTGCGGGTGGGTGCGGTGCCCGCACGGCTCGTGCTGGCCCCGCCGGTGTTGCGCTCGGCGTACGTCGCCATCACTCGGTTCCGTTCTCTTCGAGTCCGTCGATGGTGTCGGCGTTCGCGCCGCCCTGCGGGGCGCCGGTCTGGCCGGCCTGCTGCAGCTCGCGGAGGTGCGCGTCGTACTCGGCGCGGTCCACGACCTTGACCTTGAAGATCATCCGGGAGTGGTACATGCCGCACAGCTCGGCGCAGCGCCCGGTGAACGTGCCGGTGCGGGTGGGCGTCAGGTCGAAGGTGTTCTTGCGACCGGGGACGACGTCCATCTTGAAGTAGAACTCGGGCACCCAGAAGGAGTGGATGACGTCGGGCGAGCGGAGGTCGAAGCGCACCGACTCGTCGACGGGGAGCCACAGCTCGGTGGGCTCGGCCGGGGTGCCGAGGTCGAAGACGTCCTCACCCACGGCGCTCTCGTCGAGGTAGTTGAACGCCCACTGCCACTTGAAGCCGACGACCTCGATGGTGTGGTCGGGGTTGTCGACCTTCTCGAGCATCTTGTTCTGCGAGTCGACCGTGTGGAAGAAGAAGACGGCCACGACGATCACCGGGGCGATCGTGTAGAGCACCTCGATGGGCAGGTTGTAGCGCACCTGCGAGGGGATCTCGTCCTCCGAGCGCTGGCGGTACTTCACCATCGCGAAGACGATCAGGCCGAAGACCAGCAGGAAGGTCACCAGGACGGCGATCCAGGCGCCCAGCCACAGGTCGAACATGTAGCCCGTGCGGTCGCTCGCGGCGACCGGCAGCGCGAGCCGCTTGAACTCGCTCGGGTCGGTCGACGAGCACCCCGTGAGGAGCAGCGTCAGGCCGGCGACCACCACCAGGGCAGCCTTCGGGGCGCGGCCGCGAGGGGTGCGGCCGGCGGTGTGCGCAGTAGGAGCAGGACCCACGGGGCGCCTTCCTCGTCGAGCGTTCAGCACGGTGTTCACAGACGCGAGCAGCGTACCCCGGACATGCCCTGGTGCGACGTTCAGGTCACCCTCAGGACGACGGTCGCGCACGCTCACTCCGGCACGCTCAGCACGGCCGCGACCTCGTCCCACGCGTCACTCCCGTACGCGTCGGCGAACCGCTTGCCGAACGGCCCGCGTCGCAGGTCGTACTCCTGGGTGCCGGTGGTCTCGACGACGCCCGCGGCGAGCGCGCAGCCCACCTGCGCAGCCCGCTCGAGCCCGAGGTCGACCTCGATGGCGGCCAGGAAGCCGGCGCGGAACGAGTCGCCCACACCGGTGGGGTCGACGGCCAGGACGCCGGGGACGGCGGCGACCTCGATCGGCGCCTGGTCCTTGGCCTGGACGGTGACGCCGTCGGCTCCGCGCGTGATGACACGGGTGCCGATGCGCGAGGCGATCTCGTCGGCGCTCCACCCGGTCTTGCGCTCGGTGAGCGTGGCCTCGTACTCGTTGGTGAACAGGTACGTGGCGCCGTCGACGAGGCCGCGGATCGTCTCGCCGTCGGCGAAGGCGAGCTGCTGGGACGGGTCGGCGGCGAACGGGATCTGCAGGTCGCGGCAGGTCTGGGTGTGGCGCAGCATGCCGTCGGGGTCGTCGGGCCCGACGAGCACCAGGTCGAAGCCGTGGGCGGCGTGGAGGGCGGCGAGGTCGATGTCGCGGGCCTCGCTCATCGCGCCGGCGTAGAAGGACGCGAACTGCGCGTGGCTCTCGTCGGTGGTGCAGACGAAGCGCGCGGTGTGCTTGGTCGCGGAGACCAGGATCGCGCTGCAGTCGACGCCGTGGTCCTCGAGCCAGCGCCGGTACTCGTCGAAGTCGCGGCCGACGGCGCCGACGAGCACCGGGCGCAGCCCGAGGGCGGCCAGGCCGAACGAGATGTTGGCGCCGCACCCGCCGCGCCGCACCTGCAGGTCGTCGACCAGGAACGAGACCGAGATCTTGTCGAGCTGCTCGACCACCAGGGAGTCGGCGAACCGTCCCTGGAACGTCATCAGGTGGTCGGTGGCGATGGATCCGGTCACGGCGATCGGCATGGGGTCTCCGTCTACGGGGGCTGGGCACGACACGGCCCTGGGCAACACAAGAGGCGCCGTCCCGGTGGGACGACGCCTCTCAGCGTAGAGCGTGGCCGACCTCGCGCAGCGCGAGCCCTGCCGGTCTGCTCAGGGGTGGATCAGTGGAACGAGTCGCCGCAGGCGCACGAACCGGTGGCCATCGGGTTGTCGATGGTGAAGCCCTGCTTCTCGATGGTGTCGACGAAGTCGATCGTCGCGCCGCCGAGGTACGGCAGGCTCATCCGGTCGACGACGACGGCCACGCCGCCGAAGTCCTTGACCTCGTCGCCGTCGAGGTCGCGCTCGTCGAAGAAGAGCTGGTAGCGCAGGCCGGAGCAGCCGCCGGGCTGGACGGCGATGCGCAGGCGGAGGTCGTCGCGACCCTCCTGCTGCAGCAGGCTACGGACCTTGTCGGCAGCGCCGTCGGTGATGGTCACGCCCTGCGTGGCCTGGGTGGTCTCGGTGTCGTTGACGGTCATGTGCTGGTCTCCCGGGGTCGGTGGTGTTCACCTGGGTGCGCTTTGGGGCCGGTGACGGGTTCGTGCTGGTCACCGGCACGGTCCATCGTACGCCGCATCGGCGACCGATCCAGGAGGTGTCCGACACACGGCGTCAGAACGACCAGGTGCGGGCCACGCGGGTGGCCAGCCGGGAGAGCGACGCGGCCGGGTCGCGGACCGCGGCCTCCTCCCCCACCAGGTCCACCACCGCGTACGCGGCCTCGACGCCCATGGCGCGCATCTCGCGCGCCCCCACGAGCACGCGGCCGGCCAGCACCACGCACGGACGGATGGCCTCCCCCGCGACGGTGGCGACGCCGTGGGCGACCTTGCCCTCGCGGGAGGAGAAGTCGTAGGCCCCCTCGCCGGTGACGACGACGTCGTGCGCCGCCGCGAGCGCGCGCAGCCCGACGGCGTCGGCCACCACCTCGATCCCGGACCGGCGGGTCGCGCCGAGCTGCATCAGCGCCAACCCGATCCCTCCCCCGGCGCCCGAGCCGGGCGCGTCGGCCGCGCGTCGCTCGGCCGGGGTGCGGCCGCACAGGGCGTCCACCCAGCCGTCCAGCAGCCGGTCGACCCGCTGGCGGGCGTCCTCGTCGAGCCCGCGGTCGGCGCCGTGCACGTTGGTGGTGCCGAACATGCCGAGCAGCACGGTGGTGACGTCGGTGGCCACCACGAGCTCGACGCCCTCGGTGGCCGCGCGGGCGGCCGTGGCGTCGACGACCGTCAGGCCCTCGAGCCCGAGGGGGCCGGCGTCGAGCGGGACGTCGGCCGTCACGCCCAGCGCGGACAGCAGGCCGGCGCCTCCGTCGTTGCTGGCGCAGCCGCCGACGCCGACCACGACCCGGGCGGGGCCGACGGCCAGGGCCGCGGCGACCGCCTCGCCCACGCCGCGGCTCGAGGCCCGCTCGGGGTCGCCGTCGCCGGCGACCTGGTGGCCGCACGCCTGGGACGACTCGACGTAGACCGTGTCGTCGTGGACCAGCAACGTCATGGGCGTGGGGGCGCCGTGCGGGCCGGGCACGGTGACGACCTGCAGCTCGCCGCCGAGCGCGGTGTGGAGGACGTCCACGAAGCCGGTGCCGCCGTCGGCCATCGGCGCCTGCGTCACCTGGTCGTCCGGGGCGCGTCGCAACCAGCCCTCGGCGATGGCCCGCGCCGCGGCGGGCGCGGTGAGCGTGCCGTCGAAGGCGTCGGGGGCCACGAGCACACGCATGGGGCCATCCTGGCCTACCTCGTCCAGACTCGTCCCATGCAGATCCGACCGATGCGGACCTCGGACGTCGACGCCGCCGAGCAGGTGAGCGCCGCGGCGATGCTCCAGGTGGGTGAACGGACCCGTCGCGCCGTCGACCCGCCCGCGACGCGACGCGCGGAGTGGTGGCAGGGACAGTGGCGGCGTCGCGCCGAGCACCTCGTCGAGCACGACGGGCCGGGGTGCTGGGTGGCCGAGGACGACGACGGCCTGGCGGGCCTCGCCGTGTCGATGCGCCGCGACACCCTGTGGGGCCTGGCCTCGTTCTTCGTCCGGCCCGGCACCCAGGGCGGCGGCGTCGGCAAGGCGCTGCTGGACGCGGCCCTCACCCACTCGGTGGGCTGCACGCGCGGCATGATCTGCGCGACGTCCGACGCCGGCGCCCTGCGCCGCTACCACCAGGCCGGGTTCCGGCTGCACCCGACGATGACCGCCGAGGGTCCGGTGGACCGGTCGCTGCTGCCCGTCGTCGAGCACGTGCGCGAGGGGTCGCAGGCCGACCTGGACCTGATGGAGTCGGTCGACCGCCAGACCCGTGCGGCCACGCACGGCCCCGACCACGCGTTCATGGGCGCCGCGCAGCCGCTGCTGGTGAGCGACAGCCACCTGGGGTCCGGCTACGCCTACCTCTCCCCCTCCGGCGCCTACCTGCTGGCCGCGACGTCGGAGCGCACGGCCACCGCCCTGCTGTGGGAGTCGATCGCCAGGACCCCGGGCGACACCTTCGCGGTGCGCCACGTCACCGGCGAGCAGGACTGGCTCGTCGACGTCGCGATGGCGGCACGCCTCACGCTCAGGCACGAGGGGTTCCTGGCGCTGCAGTGGATGCGTCCACCGCGGACGTACGTGCCGTCACCCCACTTCATGTGAGGGACGGTCAGGCGGCGGCGGCCTCCGCGGCGGCCAGCAGGACGCAGGTGGCGACGCCGTCGACGGCCACCTGCACCTCCTCGAGCGGCGGGAACGTGGGCGCGAGACGGATGTTGGTGTCCTGGGGGTCCTGGCCGTAGGGGTAGGTGGCCCCGGCCGGGGTGAGGACGATGCCGGCCTCCTTGGCCAGCGCCACCACCCGCGCCGCGGTGCCCGGCACCACGTCGAGGCTGACGAAGTACCCGCCGACGGGGGTGGTCCAGGTGGCGACGTCGTGCTCGCCGAGGGCGGACTCGAGCGCGGCGACGACGGCCTCGAACTTGGGCGCGAGGATCGCGCGGTGCCGGGCCATGTGGGCGCGGACGCCGTCGGCGTCGCCGAAGAACATCGCGTGGCGCAGGTGGTTGACCTTGTCGGGCCCGATGGACTGCTTGGCCAGGTGCTGCTTGTACCAGGCGACGTTGGCCGGCGACGACCCGAAGAACGCGACGCCCGAGCCCGCGAAGGTGATCTTCGACGTGGACGCGTAGAGCAGCACGCGGTCGGGGTTGCCGGCGACGGCGGCGAGCGACAGCGCGTCGGCGGTCTTGGCCTCCTCGGTCGTCAGGTGGTGCACCGCGTAGGCGTTGTCCCAGAAGATCCGGAAGTCGGGCGCGGCCGTCGGCATCGACGTCAGGCGGGCGGCAACCTCCTGCGAGACCACCGAGCCGTCCGGGTTGGCGTAGGTGGGGACGACCCACATGCCCTTGATCGCCGGGTCGTCGGCGACCAGCGCCGCGACGGCCTCGGCGTCGGGGCCGTCGGCGTTCATCGGGACGGTGACCATCTCGATGCCGAACTCCTCGCACAGCGCGAAGTGCCGGTCGTACCCGGGCGCGGGGCAGATGAACTTCACCGTCTCCTCGCGCGACCAGGGACGCTCGGAGTCGGGGGTGCCGTGGAGCAGCGCGTAGACGATCGTGTCGTGCATCAGCGTCAGGCTGGCGCCGTTCGCGGCCAGCAGCTGCGGCACGGGCACACCGAGCAGGTCCGAGAAGATCCTGCGCAGCTGCGGCAGCCCGTCGAGCCCGCCGTAGTTGCGGACGTCGACACCGTCCTCGTCGGTGACGGTCCCGCGGCCCGGCAGCCCCAGCAGCGCGTCGGACAGGTCGAGCTGCTCGGCCGACGGCTTGCCCCGCGTCAGGTCCAGCTTCAGCCCTCGCGCCTGGAGCGCGGAGTAGTCCTCCCGCAGGCGGGAGAGGAGGTCGGCGAGCTGGTCCTGGGGCAGGTCGGTGAGCGTCACGCGTGCAGCCTATCCAGCGTCGTCACCTGTTCGTGACCTGGTGGGGCGGCGTCCCCGTCGACCGGCACCGCATCTCCCTTCGGGGGTGCTCACCAGTCGAAGGGCGCACCTACGGGAGGGATCCGGGTCGGATCGCACCCCGGCCGGGTGCAGGTCTCGGTGGGTGAGACACCGTCGTCACCGACCGTGGCACATGGTCACGGACCGCGGTGAATTTGCCGTGGGGTGCGTCGGTTTGCCTGGGTCGGTGTGACTCGAGGTGCCGGTGGTACGAACCGTCTCACCGATCGGGACGCGAGGACGGCCGACGTAGCCACCGTCGACCACCCCGTCCGTAGGTGCCTGTCGGCGAGCACCCCGACGGCGAGTCAGCCGAGGATCGACGACCTCAAAGGCCCGGTGCGCCGAAGATGGCGAGCCACCGCCCGAGCTCGGGCTCGACGGGCACGTCGTCGGCGATGAGGCCGCGCACCTGGAGCTCGAGGACGTTGTCGCGACGGTCGGGGCCGGTGGGGGCGAAGGGGTAGAAGGTGCCGCGCTTGTAGAGGTAGACGATCGCGACGGGGGCGCCGCTCGGCGAGGTGAAGCCGACGTAGGAGCAGAGCAGGGACGAGCCGAAGCCGTTGTCCTGCAGGGCGGTGTTGACGGCGTGCAGGTTGGTGACCAGACCGGTGACGTCGCCGGGGTCGGCGCGGTCGAGGAGCCAGGTGAACCCGTAGGAGTCGTCGCTGCGCTCGACCTTCGGCCCGCCGCCGGCGTCGAGGAGCTCCTGGACGTCGGACTGCGCGGCGCTGAAGGCCGCGCCCTCGTTGGCCCGGTAGCAGACCGCGCCGATGCCGGTGGGCACGAAGTCGCCGCCGGCCTGCAGGCTCAGCGCCGCCTGGGGCACGCCGAACAGCACGTCGAGGTTGGCCTGGACGGGCTTGCTGCGGCCCATCAGGGAGTCCCAGAGTCCCATCAGGGAACCAGTCCGATCAGAACGGGCGGCCGAGGTCGGCCGCGATCGACGACAGCTGCTCGACGCGCTTGTCGGTGGAGGGGTGCGTGGCGATCAGCGAGCTGAGCGAGTCCTTGCTGAAGGCGGGCGCGAAGAAGAAGGCGTTCATCGACTCCTTGTCGCGCAGGTCCTTGGTGGGGATGCGGCCGATCTCGCCGGAGATCTTCACCAGGGCCGACGCGAGCGACGACGGCTTGCCGGTGAGGTACGCGCCGGCGCGGTCGGCGCTGAGCTCCCGGTAGCGCGACAGGGCGCGGGTGAGCAGGAAGCTGATCGCGTACACGACGAGCGACACCGCCCAGACGACGATCAGCGCGGGTCCGCTGTTGGAGTTGCGGTTGTTGCCGCCGCCGAAGTACAGGCCCCAGCGGGTGATGAACCCGGCGAGCAGACCGAGCGACGAGGCGACCGTCATCACCGCGACGTCGCGGTGCGCGATGTGCGACAGCTCGTGGGCGAGGACGCCCTCCAGCTCGTCGGCGTCGATGCGGCGCATGATGCCGGTGGTCACGCAGACCGCCGAGTGCTGCGGCGAGCGGCCGGTGGCGAACGCGTTGGGCAGGTCGGTGTCGGCGATGTAGACCTTGGGCTTGGGCATGTCGGCCAGCGCGACGAGCCGGTCGATCATCCCGTGCAGCTCGGGTGCCTGCTGGGGGGAGACCTCGCGGGCCTTCATCGAGGCGAGCGCGAGCTTGTCGGAGAAGTACCACTGGCCGACGGCCATGCCGACGACGATGACCAGACCGAGCGCGAAGCCGGTGCGCGTGATCAGCACCGCCCCGAACGCGACGTAGAGCGCGCCCAGCAGGAAGACCACGAACCCCATCCGTCGGGTGAGTCCGCTGTCGTCCCTGAACCTCGTCTTGGCCATGTCGTCGTGCCGTCCTCTCTGGTGTCACCTGTGCAACGAACGGCCCGGCGGAATCAGTTCCACCGAGCCGTTCGGAACAGCGCCCGTTCGCCGTGAGCCGGGTCACGGTAGGCCCACGGTGCGTCTTAGCCGGGGATGAGCCCGTCGTCGCCGAGGAGCTGCGCGACGTCGTCGAGGGTCGCGTCCGACGGGGGCAGGACGAGCGTCGACTCGACCAGCTCCTCGTCGGGCAGCGTCTCGCCGTGCTGGTGCACCGCGTCGAGGAGCGCGACGAACGCGGGGCCGAACGCGTCCTCGTCCTTGGCCTCGATCGCCTTCTCCACCGCCGCGTCGAGCTCGTTGAGACGGTCGTAGTGCTCGTCGGCGATCTGGAACTGGCCCTCGCCGAGGATGCGGATGATCATCGCTGCTCCTCGGTCCTGGGCGCCTCGGCGCCGGCCTCGATGGACGCGGCGGGGGTGGAGCCGGGGCCGACCTCGCCCTTGAGCTTGGCCAGCTCGGCCTCGACGCTCGAGTCGGCCGACAGGGCGTCGAGCTCGCGCGAGATGTCGTCGCTGCCACCGGGGGCGGTGACGTCGTCGAGGGCGCCGGAGGCGATCAGCTCGTCGACGGCGCCGGCGCGGGCCTGCATCTGCGCGGTCTTGTCCTCGGCGCGCTGCACCGCGAGGCCGACGTCGCCCATCTCCTCGGAGATGCCGGTGAAGGCCTCGTTGATCTTGGTCTGCGCCTCGGCCGCGGTGTAGGTGGCCTTGATCGTCTCCTTGCGCGTGCGGAAGGACTCGACCTTGGTCTGCAGGCGGCGCGACGCCAGCGTCAGCTTCTCCTCCTCGGCCTGCAGGTTGGCGTGCTGCGTCTGGAGGTCGGCGACCTGCTGCTGGACGCCGGACCGGCGGGTGAGCGCCTCGCGGGCGAGGTCCTCGCGGTTCTGCGCGAGCGCCTTCTGGGCCTGGTCGTGCAGCTTCTGGCCCTGCTGCTCGAGCTGGTTCATCTGCAGCTCGACGCGCTTGCGGCTCGTGGCGACGTCGGCGACGCCGCGTCGGACCTTCTGGAGCAGCTCGAGCTGCTTCTGGTAGCTGTAGTCGAGGGTCTCGCGCGGGTCCTCGGCCCGGTCCATGGCGGCGTTCGCCTTGGCGCGGAAGATCCCGCTCATCCTCTTCATCATGCTCATCGTGCTGTCAGTCCCCTTCGAAGGCGGCGCTCGGCGCAGTCGACTCCCACCTTACGGGTGCGGTCGCGCGGGCGGGAGCCTCGCGGGCCGCCGGTAGGGTGGCACGGCACCCGATCCCCGAGCGAAGGCCCGCACGTGTTCCAGCGTCACCGGCGAGACGAGTCCGCCGCCACCACCTCCGAGCCCGTCGTCGCGCCGGGGGCCAAGGGCCGGCCGACGCCGAGCCGCCGCGAGGCCGAGGCCGCCCGCCGCGAGCGGATGAAGCCCACGCTGACGCGCAAGGAGCAGGCCAAGCGGGCGCGCGAGCAGCGCTACGAGGCGCGCATGAAGCAGCGTGCCGCGATGGACAGCGGTGACGAGAAGTACCTCCCGCGCCGCGACTCCGGCCCGGTGCGCCGGTTCGTCCGCGACTACGTCGACGCCCGCCGCAACGTCGCCGAGTACCTGCTGCCGATCCTGGTCGCGGTGCTGGCGCTGAGCCTGATCCCGGCCGCGTGGGCCGCGCAGGCCGTGTTCCTGCTCTGGGCGGTCACGATTATCGGCACGCTCGGCGACACCTTCTGGTTCGTCAGCCGTCTGCGCAAGCGCCTCAAGGAGGCGTTCCCGAACGAGGTCACCAAGGGTGCGGTCGGCTACGGCGTGCTGCGCACCACGCAGATCCGTCGCTTCCGGCTCCCCAAGCCGCAGGTCGAGCGCGGTGCGAAGGTGGAGGTCCACCGCTGATCCCTGCGGTGGTCCCCCCACGCGAGGAGCACGCATGGAGTTCCGCCACCTGGGTCGCAGCGGCCTGAAGATCTCGGCCATCACCTACGGCAACTGGCTCACCCACGGCTCGCAGGTCGAGAACGACATCGCCACCGCCTGCGTCCGTCAGGCCCTGGACGAGGGCATCACGTCGTTCGACACCGCCGACGTCTACGCCAACACCGCGGCCGAGACGGTGCTGGGCGAGGCGCTCAAGGGCGAGCGCCGCGAGTCGCTCGAGATCTTCACCAAGGTCTACTTCCCGACCGGCCCCGGCGGCCCGAACGACTCCGGCCTGTCGCGCAAGCACGTCGTCGAGTCGATCGAGGGCTCGCTGCGCCGGCTGCAGACCGACCACGTCGACCTGTACCAGGCGCACCGCTACGACGTGCACACGCCGCTCGAGGAGACGATGTCCGCGTTCGCCGACGTCGTCCACAGCGGCAAGGCGCAGTACATCGGCGTCTCGGAGTGGACGGCCGACCAGATCCGCGAGGCGGCGGCGCTCGCGCGCGAGCTGCGCATCCCGCTGGTCTCGAGCCAGCCGCAGTACTCGATGCTGTGGCGCGTCATCGAGGACGAGGTCGTGCCGACGTGCGAGGAGCTCGGGCTCGGGCAGATCGTCTGGTCGCCGATCGCGCAGGGCGTCCTGACGGGCAAGTACAAGCCGGGCCAGGACTACCCCGAGGGCTCGCGCGCCACCGACACCAAGGGCGGCGCCGACATGGTGTCGCGCTGGCTCAAGG
The DNA here is from genome assembly GCF_049059935.1 of Solicola agrisoli. Taxonomy (NCBI): domain Bacteria; kingdom Bacillati; phylum Actinomycetota; class Actinomycetes; order Propionibacteriales; family Nocardioidaceae; genus Solicola; species Solicola agrisoli. The sequence continues at coordinate 20,374 of NZ_JBMGQR010000002.1, forward strand.
ACGACACCCTCACTGCGGTGCAGAGGCTGGCACCTCTGGCCGACCAGGCCGGGCTGACGATGGCGCAGCTGGCCGTCGCGTGGGTGCTGCAGAACCCGAACGTGTCCGCGGCCCTGATCGGGGCCTCGCGTCCCGAGCAGGTCACCGACAACGTCAAGGCCGCGGGCGTCACGCTCGAGGCCGACCTGCTGGCCGCGATCGACGAGGCGCTGGGCGACGTCGTCACCCGCGACCCCGCGATCGTGGCGAGGTCGACGCCGGAGCAGCGCCCCGGCGACTGACGTCCCATCGCCCGGTCACTCTCAGCGATCAGTCACTGCTGGTGGAGGGACATCGGACCGTAGACGCTGCGGCCGTCCTCGAACAAGGTGACCTGGTCGACGCCCTGGGCGGTGAGGTCGGAGAAGACCTCGCCGACCCAGGACTCGGCGTCCCCGCGGCTCGGGAAGACGACGCCGTCGGCACCTCCGAGGTCGTCCAGGGTGGCCGGGTCGACCACGGTGCCGTCGGAGGTCTCGAGCTGCCACGTCCATGCCATGGCCACGACCCTACGGGCGTGGAGCGGTCCCCGCGTGGCAGAGTCCGGCCGTGTCCACGACGCTCGTGAGCCTGGCCGCCGCCCTGCTGTCGGCGCTGCTCAACGGCATCGGCACGGTCGCGCAGGCCCTGGCCGCCCGTCGCGCCGGGGGCACCGGGATCGTCCGGCAGCGCGCCTACCAGGTGGGCTGGGCGCTGGACCTCGTCGGCTGGGGCCTGTCGGTGGTGGCCCTGCGGCACCTGCCGCTGATCGTCGTCCAGCCGTTGCTCGCGACGTCGCTCGCCGTCGCCGTGCTCCTGATGGCACCGGTGCTCGGTGTGCGGACGAGCCGGCGCGCGTCCGCGGCGGTCGTGGTGGTCGTGCTGTCGGTCGCCGTGCTCGCCTGGTCGGCCGCTCCGGGTCGGGCACCTGCTCCCCCGGCCTGGCTGGCGCCGGCGCTGGGCGTGGGCCTGCTCCTCGTGGCGGCCGGTTACGCGGTCGCGCGGCGGGTGCGACACGCGTCGACCACCGCCGGCCTCGCCGGCCTGTCGTGGACGGTGTCGGCCCTTGCCGCGCGCGGGATGCACGGGACGGGCGACTGGGTCGACCTGCCGTCGCAACCCCTCGCGTGGGTGACGGTCGGCGGGGCGCTCGTCGGCGCGCTCGCGTTCGCCCGTGCCGTGGAGGTGGCGGGCGAGCACGGCGTCGCGACCGTGACGGCGTGGTTGTGGGTGGTGCAGATCGCGGTGCCGTCGGTCCTCGGCTCCACCCTGCTCGGCGACCCGCTCCGTCCGGGCTGGACGGTGCCCGCCGCTCTCGCGCTCGTCGCGGCCTGCGGCGCGTCGGTGGCGCTGTCGGCGAGCAGCTCGCGCCGTCGGGCCTAGCGGGTCGAAGCCTCGACGAACGGCGGCTTGACGACGTCGAAGACCTCGGAGCGTCCGCGGACGTCGACGGTGACCTGGTCACCGAACCCGATCGAGCGGTCGAGCAGGGCCAGGCCGATGCCGGTGCGCAGGGTGGGAGAGAAGGTGCCCGACGTGACGGTGCCCGCGGGCTCGCCGGAGGTCCCCAGCACCGTCATGCCGGCGCGCGGGATGCCGCGGGCCGCGGCCCGGAGACCGCGCAGGAGCGGGACGGTCTTCTCCTCGCGCTGGGCGAGCAGGGCGTCGCGTCCCCAGAAGGCGGGCTTGTCCCAGCCGACGGCCCAGCCCGAGCGGGCCATCACCGGGCTGATCTGGAGCGACAGGTCCTGCCCGTGCAGCGGGTAGCCCATCTCGGTGCGCAGGGTGTCGCGGGCGCCGAGGCCGCAGGCGCGGACGCCGTGGTGCTCGCCCGCGGCCATGACGGCGTCCCACACCGCGAGCGCGCCGTCGGCCTCGACGACGAGCTCGAAGCCGATCTCGCCGGTGTAGCCGCTGCGGCACACCGTCACGCGCCGGTCACCGAGGCGGCCGGTCTCGAACGCCATGTAGTCGTGGGCCGTCGGCAGGCCCATCGCCTGCAGGACGACCTCGCTCTCCGGGCCCTGGACGGCGATGATCGCCTCGTCCTCGTGCAGGTCGGTGATCTCGACGCCGTCGGGCGCCGCGGCGACGAGCCGGCGCGCCACCTCGGCGGCGTTGGCCGCGTTGGGCACGAGCAGCAGGTCGGTGTCGGAGACGCGGTAGACGATGAGGTCGTCGACGACGCCGCCGGACTCGTCGCAGCACAGCGTGTACTGCGCCTGCCCCGGCCCGATGCGGCCGAGGTCGTTGGTCAGGCTGGTGTCGACGAGCGCGGCGGCACCCTCGCCGCTGACGCGCAGGGTGCCCAGGTGGCTGACGTCGAAGACGCCGACCGCCTCACGCACCGCCCTGTGCTCGGCGAGCACGCCGCCGCCCGCGTACTCGAGCGGCATCTCCCACCCGCCGAACTCGGCGAGCTTGGCACCGAGGGCGACGTGTCGGTCGTGCAGGGGCGAGCGCAGCAGCGTCATGCGGGCCAACCTATCCGGCGACCGGCGGCGTTCCGGCGCCCGGATAGGTTGGTTGCATGGCTCCTGCGAAGACTCCCGACCTGTCCCTCGGCTCCGGCAAGGCCGTGTCCACTCGGGCCGACGTGCTCGTGGTGGGCGTCGACCCCGACCTGCGTCTCGTCGACCCCGCCGGTGACGTCGGCAAGGCGTTCGGGCGGGGTCTGGCCGCCACGCTCTCGACCCTCGGCATGAAGGGCAAGCCCGGCCAGGTGGCCAAGGTGCCGTCGGGCGGGGCGGTCAAGGCGGCTCTCGTGGTCGTGGTCGGCCTGGGCAAGGACGAGCCCACCGACGAGGCTCTGCGCCGCGCGGCCGCGCACGGCATCAAGGCGGTCAGCAACGCCGCCACGGTGGCGTTCGCGCTGCCCACGCCGCGCGACTCCAGCGTCCAGGCCATCGCCGAGGGCGTGCTCCTCGGCGGGTACGCCTTCGACCGCTACAAGACCGAGGCCGACGACGACCGTCCGCACGGCGTCACCGTGATCACCGACCGCGCCCGCACGTCCGGCGCGAAGGACGCGCTCGCCCGGGCCGTCGCCGTCTCGTCCGCCGTCTCGCTCGCCCGCGACTGGGTGAACACCCCCGCCGGCGACCTGCGTCCGCCGGGGTTCGCCGACGAGGCCCGCGCGGCCGTCGCGGCGAGCTCGGCGTCGTCCAAGGTCAAGGTGACCGTGTGGGACGAGGAGAAGCTGGCCCGCGAGAAGTGCGGCGGCATCCTCGGCGTCGGCCGCGCGTCGACCGCCCCGCCGCGCCTGGTCACGTTGACCTACAAGCCCCGCAAGGCCGTCGCGCACCTCGCCCTCGTCGGCAAGGGCATCACGTTCGACTCCGGCGGCCTGTCGCTCAAGCCCGGCGCCAGCATGATGACGATGAAGTGCGACATGGCCGGCGCCGCCGCCGTGCTGGCCGCCACCATCGCCATCGCCGAGCTCGGCCTGCCCGTCCAGGTGACGGCGTACGCCGCGATGGCCGAGAACATGGTCAGCGGCGACTCCACCCGGCCCGGCGACGTGCTCACGATGCGCGGCGGCACCACCGTCGAGGTGCACAACACCGACGCCGAGGGACGCCTCGTCCTCGGCGACGCGCTCGTGCTGGCCACCGAGCAGCAGCCCGACGTCATCGTCGACGTCGCGACGCTCACGGGCGCGGCCGTCGTCGCGCTCGGCGACCGCACCGCCGGCGTCCTGTCCAACGACGACGTGCTCCGCCGCCGCATCCCCGAGGTCGCCGAGACCGTCGGCGAGGCGTTCTGGCCGCTGCCGATCACCGAGGAGATCGCCGCCAAGGTGACCACCTCCGACATCGCCGACCTGCGCCAGCACAACCCCAAGCCCGCCGGTGGCACCTTGTTCGCGGCGGCCTTCCTGTCCAAGTTCGTCGGCGACACCCGCTGGGCGCACCTCGACATCGCCGGTCCGGCGTTCAGCGACACGGCCTTCGACTACACCCCCAAGGGCGGCACCGGCTCGTCGGTCCGCACCCTCGTCGCGATCGCCGACGAGCTCGTCGCGGGCGGTCTCGCCGAGGAGTGACGCGGTCGGTGGGACGGTGACGGCGACCTCGGCCAGCGGCCGGGGTCGCCTTCTCGTCTCCCGGGACGAAGGGGCGCGCTCAGCCGGGTGGCGGTGGGTATGGCCCCAGGATCCGCCCGAACGTGGGGCCGTACCCACCGCCAGGCACACACGGGGCGGGGCGCGCCGACGACAGGACGCACCGAGGACGGCACGCGGTGGCGGTGTCCCACCCACCACCGGCGGTGCCCCAGCCACCACGTCGGGGCCGAACGTGGTGGGTCAGCCACCGCCCGGCCGGGCCGGCGGTGGGTATGGCCCCACAATCCGCCCGATCCTGGGGCCGTACCCACCGCTAGACGGGGGCGGGGGCCTCCGGGGCGGCGACGCCGGGGGTGACGGTGGTGCGGCGGGCGCGCTGCTCGTGCAGGGCCAGGCCGGTGACGGACGCGACCACGACCACGAGCCCGAGCCACTGGCTGGCCACCAGGGTGCCGCCGAGGAAGCCGACGCCGACGACGGCGGCCGTGACGGGGAACATCAGCTCGGCCAGGGTGGCGCGGGACGCGGGCGTCGTGCGCAGGCCGCGGTAGTACAGCGTCAGGCCGAGGACGCCGGGCAGGAGCGCGAGCAGGACGAGCAGGTCGAGGTCGGAGCGGTCGATCGTCAGCGGGACGCCGCGGGTCACGGCGATCACCGCGGCCACCAGGAGCCCGAAGACGAAGCGCAGCACGGTGACGTCGCGCGCCCCGAGCTCGGTGCCCATCAGCCGGCCGAGGACGGTGCCGGCCGCCCACAGGGCCGCCGCGCCGACGGCGAGCCCGGCGGCCTGGAGGTTGGTGGCGCTGACGTCGAGGGGGTCGGGGAACGTCATCACCCAGGCGCCGACCAGCGCCGGGACGGCGAACAGCGCGAACCGCGGACGCAGCCGCTCGCCCAGCACCACGGCGGCCAGCAGGATCGCCACCAGCGGCTGCAGCTTCTGCAGCACCTGCGGCGTGATCGGGTCGCCGTAGGCGAACGACGCGGTGAACAGCGTGGTGGCCAGGGCCGAGGAGCCGCCGCCGACGACGACCGCCGACACCTTGGCGCGCGTCGAGACCCGTCCGAAGGCGCGGACCGCGGGGAGCACCCACGGGCTGAGCAGCAGCACGATCACCAGGTGCTCGAGGAAGACGATCGTCGAGGCCGGGTAGGCCGCGGCGAGCGGGCCGCGCATCAGCGACGACGTGCCCCACAGGCAGGCCGCCAGCGCCACGAGGAGGGTGCCGTCACGACCGAGGGGACGGCGCACGGCGCCGAGCAGGCTTGTCACGGGAGACAGCCTAGGTGCCGGTGGTCAGGAGGACCGGCGGCGCTCCTTCTCGGCCTGGCTCTTGCGGTGGTTGTACTCGCGCATGCGCTGGGGGTAGCCGACGACGCCCGCGTCGTAGGTGGGCACGCCGATCTTGTTGGCGAACTCGTGCGCCCACGCGGCCGACGGGACGCGGCGCCGCGTCCACTCGCCGTCCTTGGCCACGAGCAGGAGCGTCACCGAGCTGACGGTGGTGGGCGGCTCGACGAACCCCTCCACGCCGCTGCGGGTCTCGATGAACTGCGCGAGGTGCTCGCGGTCGACCTTCGTCGCGGCGCGGTCGGCCACCGCCGCACCGCCCTCGGTGCGTCCACCCTTGCGTCGTCGGAACCACGCCATCGCCACCGGACTCCCGTCGTCGCACTGCCTGCGCCACCGGGCCGAAGCCGCGTCCGTCGCGAACTCCCGAGTAACCCTGTGACGGTCTAGTGTGCCCTACGCGACCTGACGCGACGGTGTCCGCGGGCTCTCGACCCGCGGGTGTGGCGCGTGGCGCGAAGTGACAAGATGACAAGGCACCACCACCTGCACACCCACCGCGATGGGCGACGATCTCGCCCGCTCGACCGGCCGGAGGCCCGCGTGACAGACACCGCCGAGAACACGTACGACATCGTGATCCTCGGAGGTGGGAGCGGGGGCTACGCGTGCGCACTGCGCGCGGCCCAGCTGGACCTCTCGGTGGCCCTGGTCGAGAAGGACAAGGTCGGAGGCACCTGCCTGCACTACGGCTGCATCCCCACCAAGGCGCTCCTGCACTCGGCCGAGATCGCCGACGCCGCTCGCGAGAGCGAGAACTTCGGCGTCAAGGCCACCTTCGACGGCATCGACATCAAGGGCGTCAACTCCTACAAGGACGGCGTCACCGCCCGCCTCTACAAGGGCCTGCAGGGCCTGATCAAGTCCGGCGGCATCACCGTCGTCGAGGGCGAGGGCAAGCTCACCTCGAAGAACACCGTCCAGGTCGGCGACCAGACGCTGACGGGCCGCAACATCGTGCTCGCCACCGGCTCGTACGCCCGCACCCTGCCGGGTCTCGAGCTCGGCGGCCGCGTGGTCACCAGCTACGAGGCGCTGCGCATGGAGGAGGTGCCCGAGCGCGTCGTCATCATCGGCGGCAGCGTGATCGGCGTCGAGTTCGCGTCGGTCTGGAAGTCGTTCGGCTCCGACGTCACCATCGTCGAGGCGCTCCCCACGCTCGTCCCGCTCGAGGACCCGGTCCTGTCCAAGGGCCTGGAGCGCGCGTTCAAGAAGCGCAAGATCAACTTCAAGACCGGCACCAAGTTCACCGGTGTCGAGCAGACCGACGCGGGCGTCACCGTCTCCCTGGAGACCGGCGAGACGATCGAGACCGACCTGGTCCTCGTCGCCGTCGGCCGCGGGCCGAGCAGCGAGGGTCTCGGCTTCGAGGACGCCGGCGTCACCGTCGACCGCGGCTGGGTGCCCACCGACGAGCGCCTGCACACCAACGTCGAGAACGTGTACGCCGTCGGCGACCTCGTCCCCGGCCTGCAGCTCGCCCACCGCGGCTTCGCGCACGGCATCTTCGTGGCCGAGGAGATCGCCGGCCTCGACCCGATGCCCGTCATCGACTCCGGCATCCCGCGCGTCACCTACTGCGAGCCCGAGCTCGCGTCGGTCGGCCTCACCGAGGCGCAGGCCAAGGAGAAGTTCGACGAGATCGAGACCTACGAGTACAACCTCGGCGGCAACGGCAAGAGCCAGATCCTGCAGACCGTGGGCGTCGTCAAGCTCGTCCGCGAGAAGGACGGCCCCATCGTCGGCATCCACATGATCGGCTCGCGCTTCGGCGAGCAGGTGGGCGAGGCCTCGCTCACCGTCAACTGGGAGGCGTTCCCCGAGGACGTCGCGCAGTTCATCCACGCGCACCCCACGCAGAACGAGGCCCTCGGCGAGGCGGCACTCGCCCTGGCCGGCAAGCCCCTCCACTCGCACGCCTGACCGCCACCCACACCCCACAGACGACGACCAGCAGAGGACACCATGGCCACGCCCGTCAATCTTCCCGAGCTCGGTGAGTCCGTCACCGAGGGCACCGTCACGCGCTGGCTGAAGCAGGTCGGCGACACCGTCGAGGTGGACGAGCCCCTGCTCGAGGTCTCCACCGACAAGGTCGACACGGAGATCCCCTCCCCCGTCGCGGGCGTCCTGCTCGAGATCAAGGCCGAGGAGGACGAGACCGTCGAGGTCGGCGCCGCGCTCGCGGTGATCGGCGACTCCGACGAGGACACCGGCTCGTCCGACGACGGCTCCTCGGCCGACGAGGCGTCCGACGACGCCCAGGCCGAGCCCGAGCCGACCTCGGAGCCCGAGACCCAGGAGCAGCCCGCCGAGCAGACCCCCGCCGAGGAGAGCGAGCCCGCCCCGGCGGCGTCCTCCGGCGGGTCGTCCGAGGGCACCCCCGTGAAGCTCCCCGAGCTGGGCGAGTCGGTCACCGAGGGCACCGTCACGCGCTGGCTCAAGGAGGTCGGCGACGACGTCGAGGTCGACGAGCCCCTGCTCGAGGTCTCCACCGACAAGGTCGACACCGAGATCCCCTCCCCCGTGGCCGGCAAGCTCCTCGAGATCAAGGTCGCCGAGGACGAGACCGTCGAGGTCGGCGCCGAGCTGGCGATCGTCGGGTCGGGTGAGCCCGCGTCCGGCGGCAGCAGCGAGCCGGAGCCCGAGCCCGAGCCGACCCCCGAGCCCGAGCCCGCCCCCGAGCCCGAGCCCACCCCGGAGCCCGAGCCGACCCCCGAGCCCGAGAAGCCGGCCGCGAAGGAGTCCGACGCCGAGCACCACGCGTCGGAGTCCGACGCCCCGGCGCCCAACGCCCGCTCCGAGCGTCCCGGCTCGGCGCAGACGCCGTCGGGCTCCGGAGGGTCGCAGACCCCGTCGGGCTCGAGCGGCTCCTACGTGACGCCGATCGTGCGCAAGCTCGCCAACCAGCACGGCGTCGACCTCGAGGCGATCACCGGCACCGGCGTGGGCGGACGCATCCGCAAGCAGGACGTCCTCGACGCCGCCAAGGCCCAGGACGACGCCAAGGCCGCCCCGGCCCAGGAGTCGGCCCCCGCCGCGAGCACGCCCGCACCGGCCACCAAGGTCGAGCCGTCGCCGCTGCGTGGCAAGACCGAGAAGATGAGCCGTCTGCGCAAGGTCATCGCCACGCGCATGGTCGAGTCCCTCCAGGTCTCGGCGCAGCTCACCACCGTCGTCGAGATCGACGTGACGCGGGTGGCGCGGCTGCGGGCCAAGCACAAGGAGGCGTTCGCGGCGCGCGAGGGCGTCAAGCTCTCGTTCCTGCCGTTCTTCGCCAAGGCGGCCGTCGACACCCTCAAGCAGTACCCGCAGGTGAACTCGACGATCGACATGGACGAGGGCACGGTGACCTACCACGGCGCCGAGAACCTCGGCATGGCCGTCGACACCGAGCGCGGCCTGCTCGTGCCGGTGATCAAGGACGCCGGCGACCTGTCGATCGCGGGCCTGGCCCGCAAGATCGCCGACGTCGCCGAGCGCACGCGTGACAACAAGATCTCGCCGGACGACCTGTCGGGCGGCACCTTCACGCTGACCAACACCGGCAGCCGTGGCGCGCTGTTCGACACGCCGATCATCAACCAGCCGCAGGTCGCGATCCTCGGCACGGGCAGCGTCGTCAAGCGTCCCGTGGTGATCGACGACGCGAACCTCGGCGAGACGATCGCCGTGCGTCAGATGGTCTACTTCGCGCTCACCTACGACCACCGGATCGTGGACGGCGCGGACGCGGCCCGCTTCCTCAGCGCGATCAAGCAGCGCCTCGAGGAGGCCAACTTCGAGGCCGAGCTGGGCTGACACCGCCCCGCAGAGCACGCCACGACGGCGCGGCACCCGACCGGGGTGCCGCGCCGTCGTGCGTCCGGCAGGATGGGTGGATGCGTTTCCTCGTCGGCGGTGCCTCCGGATTCCTCGGGTCCTCGCTCTGCTCCCAGCTCACCGCCCAGGGCCACACCGTCACGCGTCTGGTGCGCCACGAGGCCACCGCGCCCGACGAGTCGCGCTGGGACGCCGCGAAGGGCGATGTCGACGTCGCGCTCGTCGCGCAGAGCGACGTCGTGGTCAACCTGTCGGGCGCCCCGATCGCGCGGTGGCCGTGGTCGGCGTCGTACCGCCGCGAGCTGATGAAGTCGCGTCTCGACGCCACCACCACGCTGGCGCGCGCCGTCGCCGGGGTCACGGGCGACAAGCCGGCCCTGATCTCGGGCTCGGGCATCAACGCCTACGGCACCGACCGCGGCGACACCTGGCTGGAGGAGGACGCCGGCTCCGGCGAGGGGTTCCTCACCGAGGTCGTCGAGCAGTGGGAGGCCGCGACGCAGGTCGCGTCCGACGCCGGCTCGCGCGTCTGCCACCTCCGCACGGCCGTCGTGCTCGACGCCGACGGTGGCGCGCTGCAGCTGATGAGCCTGCCGTTCAAGCTCGGCGTCGGCGGGCGCATCGGATCGGGCAAGCAGTACTTCCCGATCATCACGCGCACCGACTGGGTGCGCGCCGCGATCTTCCTGGCCACCAACCCCGAGACGTCGGGCCCGTACAACCTCACCGCGCCGGTCGACGCCACCAACGCCGAGTTCACGCACGTGCTCGGCGAGGCGCTGCACCGTCCCACCCTGTTCCCCGTGCCGGGCCTGCCGCTGCGCGTCGGCCTCGGCGAGCTGTCCGGCGAGCTGCTGGGCTCCAAGCGGGCCTACCCGAGGCGCCTCCTCGACGCCGGGTTCGTCTTCGAGCACGGCGACCTCGAGACGCTCGTCAGGGCCGCGCTGCACCAGGACTGATCAGCCCGCCACGCGCACCGACGACTCCACGCGCCACCCGCCGTCGGTGAGCCGGAGGACGACGCGACGGTCGGTCGCACCGTCCCGGGGCAGCCGGTGCCACCGGCCGTCGCCGTCGCGGGCGCCGACCGGCTCGAGCCGGTCGACCACGTCGAGCACCACCCGGCGGTCGGTGCGCGACACCTCCGACGCGCGCAGCACGCGCACCCGCACGGGGCCGAGGGCCAGGCCGCGCCGCCGCCAGTCGGCCATCACGGCGGCGTCCTCCTCGGCGAGCCCCGTGCCGGCGACGTAGACCCCCTCCAGCATCGACGGGTCGCGCCGCGCGAACGCGGCGCTGCGCACGAGGTCGAGGTGGTCGAGGGTGGCCGTCCACGGCCCGGGCGCGGGGGACGGCGCGAGCAGCGCGATCGCCCCCACCACCTGCGCGATCGGCGAGACGACGTCCATCGGCCCAGCCTGCCCCAGACGGCCGCGACGCGTCGGGCTCCGTCCACAGGCGGCGGCGTACGCTGGCGAGGTGCCTCTGACGATCCAGCGCGTGGGCCTCGGCAGCGAGGTCGTCGACTACGAGCAGGCCTGGGAGCGGCAGCGCGAGCTGCACGCCGCCGTGGCCGACGGGAGCGGCGACGACACCGTCCTGCTGCTCGAGCACCCCCCGGTCTACACCGCGGGCAAGCGCACCGAGCCGCACGAGCGGCCCGTCGACGGCACGCCGGTGGTCGACGTCGACCGCGGCGGCAAGATCACCTTCCACGGCCCCGGCCAGCTCGTCGGCTACCCGGTGGTGCGCCTGGCCGAGCACGTCTACGTCGTCGACTACGTCCGCCGCCTCGAGGAGGCGCTGATCCGGGCGGTCACCGACCTCGGGCTGACCTGCGGACGGGTCAAGGGCCGCTCGGGCGTCTGGCTGGCGGCCGACCACCGCGGGCCCGAGCGCAAGCTCGCCGCCATCGGCGTGCGCGTCTCGCGCGGCGTCACCATGCACGGCTTCGCGCTCAACTGCGACATCGACCTCGACTGGTACGACCGCATCGTCCCGTGCGGGATCGCCGACGCCGGCGTCACCTCGCTCAGTGCCGAGCTGGGACGCCGGGTCGGCGTGGAGGAGGCGGCCGGGGCGGTCGAGCCGCACCTGCGCGAGCTGCTCGCGTGGGCGCCGTTCGACCGCTCCCCCGACGTGCCCGACGCGCCTCAGCCTGCGGTGTCGGTCATGTGGAACGCCTCGCGGTAGCCGATCTTGCGACCGGTCTGCAGCAGCGTCCGCTCGTAGAGCCGGGTGCCCACCCGGACGAACACCACGGCCGCGAGCACGGTGACCCCGATCGCGACGCCGATCTGCCACAGCGGGACGTCGCCCTGCGCGATCCGCCCCGGCATCGTCATCGTCGAGACGATCGGCAGCATCGACATGACCTCGGCGACCTTGTCGCTGGCGAAGATCGACACCATGTACGGCACCAGCAGGATCATCTGGGCCGGCAACGTCGTGGACTGCAGGTCCTGCTGGCTGCCGGCCATCGCGCCGGCCACGGACCACAGGCTCGCGAGGGCGACGAAGCCCAGCACGAACAGCGCGACGTACCACCCGACGGCCGGTCCGACGCTCGCGACGAGCCCGCCCTGGCCGGTGAGGTTGAGCCCCACCATCGCGACCGCGACGAGCAGGACGACCTGGCCGAGCGCGAGCACCGTGTTGCCCGCGATCTTGCCCCAGAGCATCGCGCGGATCGGCACGGCGGCGGCGAGGATCTCGACGACCCGGCTCTCCTTCTCCTGCACCACGCTCTGCGCGATCGACATGCCGAACCCGAGGGCCGTCACGAAGAAGATGATGACGAAGCCGAACGCGATCGCGCTCTCGCCGTCGCTCTGCGCCGCGTCCGGGTCGAGCAGCCGCTGCTCGAGCTCGGAGCCCTGCTGCAGGGCGGAGACCTCGACGCCCGCGTCCGCGGCGTTGGAGGCGAGCGCCTCGGCCGCCACCGAGGTCGCGAGGGCGGCGCGCAGCCCGGAGTCGACCTCGTCGTCGCCCACCACCTCGTACCCGTCGTCGGTGGGCAGCAGCGCGGCGTCGACGTCGCCGTCGCGGACGGCCGCCTCGGCGGCGGAGGCGTCGTCGAACGACCGGGCGTCGACGGTGTCCTCGGACCCTCCGCTCGCGCGCAACGCCGTCTGGGCCTGGTCCACGACCCGCGTGGCCGCCTGGTCGGTGACCGCGACGTCGTAGTCGTCCGACGACCCGCTGAGGAACGAGGAGACGACGAGCGCCACCACGAGCAGCGCCAGGCTGAAGCCGACGCCGGCGAGGAACGTCTTGTCCTTGAGCTTGGTGCGCAGCTCGCGCTCGGCGACGAGGCGCCAGACCGGCGTGCTGCCTGTGGGGGTGCTCATGCGATCGACTCCTTGTAGATCTCCGAGAGGGGACGGACCACCGGTGCGAACTCGGTGACCGGGTGCTTGGCGTGGACCGCCGTGAGCAGGTCGGCCGGCTCCAGCCCCGCCAGCTCGACCAGGGCCGTGGAGCCCTCGGCGTCGAGCACGTGGACGCCGTCCAGCTCGCGCAGCCAGCCCGAGTCGCCCTCGCCGAGCCCGATCCGGTAGCGGACAGGTCCCTGGCGGCGCAGCGACTCGGCGTCGCCGGCGGTGACCACGCGGCCGTCGGACAGGATCACGACGTCATCGCAGAGGCGCTCGACGAGGTCGAGCTGGTGGCTGGAGAACAGCACGGGCACCTCGGCGGTGACCTCCTCGCGGAGCAGTCCCACCATCGAGTCGACGGCGAGCGGGTCCAGGCCGCTGAACGGCTCGTCGAGCACCAGCGCGATCGGCCGGTGGACGAGCGCCGCGGCGATCTGGACGCGCTGCTGGTTGCCGAGCGACAGCGTCTCGAGGACGTCGCCGACGCGCTCGGACAGCCCCAGCCGCTCCAGCAGCTCGGACGCGCGGGCGACGGCGTCGGACTGGGAGAAGCCGTGCAGCCGGGCGAAGAAGACCAGCTGGTCGAGCACGGTCATCTTCGGGTACAGGCCGCGCTCCTCGGGCATGTAGCCGAACGAGCGGCGCTGCTCGCGGGTGAGCGGCGCGCCGTCCCACAGGACGTCGCCCGACGACGGGCCGAGGACGCCGACGATCATCCGCATCGTGGTGGTCTTGCCGGCACCGTTGGCCCCGACGAAGCCGGTCAGGCGACCGGGGCGCACGTCGAAGCTCACGGCGTCGACCGCGGTGCGGTCGCCGAACCGGCGGGTCAGGGAGGTCACGCTCAACATGCCTCGAGCCTAGGGACGACAGGTGGTGCGGCGCGTCAGCCCGAGGGGTGAACGGGCATCAGTCGCTGGACGGACCCACCAGGCCGGTCTCGTAGGCCAGCACGACGGCCTGGACGCGGTCGCGGGCGCCGGTCTTGGCCAGCACGCGGGACACGTGGGTCTTGATCGTGGCGCCGCCGAGCACCAGGTGCTCGGCGATCTCGCCGTTCGACATGCCCCTGGCCATCAGCACCAGCACCTCGCGCTCGCGCTCGGTGAGGTCGGCGAGCGCCGCGTCGTCGACGACGGCCGGCGGCGCGGCGGCGTAGCGCTCGATCACCCGACGGGTCACCTGCGGCGCGAGCAGCGCGTGCCCGTCCGCCACGCGTCGGATGGCCGCGACCAGCTCCTCGGGCTCGCTGTTCTTCAGCAGGAAGCCGCTCGCGCCCGCCTGCAGCGAGTCGAACAGGTAGTCGTCGCGGTCGAAGGTGGTGAGGATGACGACCTTGGCGTCCAGCTCGTCGACCACCTGGCGCGTCGCGGCGATGCCGTCCGTGCCGGGCATCTGCACGTCCATCAGGATGACGTCGGGCCGCAGCTCGCGGGCGCGGGCGACGGCCTGGTCGCCGTCGGCCGCCTCGCCGACCACGGTGATGTCGTCCTCGGTGGCGAGGATCATCGCGAACCCCTTGCGGATCAGGTCGTGGTCGTCGACCAGCAGGACCTCGATGCTCATGCGCGCTCCTCGCTCACGGGCACGCGGACGCGTACCCGGAACCCGCCCTGCGGACGGGGCCCGATCTCGTGCGAGCCGTCGTGCAGCGCGGCGCGCTCGCGGATGCCGCGCAGGCCGAAGCCGCCCTCGACGCCGCGGCGGACCGACGTCGGCGCCGTCCGCGGGCGGCCGTCGTCGAGCACCTCGACCTCGACGGCGCCCTCGTCGCCGTCGATCCAGCGCACCACCACGTCGGCGCCGCGGGCGGTGGAGTGCTGGCGCACGTTGGACAGTGCCTCCTGGACGGTGCGGTACAGCGACAGCGACACCGTCGAGGGGACCTCGAAGGGGTGACCCACCTCGCGGTAGCGCACCTCGAGCCCCGCGTCGCCCGTCCGGGCGGTGAGGGTCCCGAGGTCGCCGAGCCCCGGCTGGGGCTCGCGGTCGTCGCCGTCGTCGGTGCGCAGCAGCGACACGAGCCGGTGCATCTCCTGGACGGCGCTGCGGCTCGACCGCTCGATGGTGCCGAGGGCCTCGCGGGACGCGTCGGGGTCGCGCTCGAGCAGTCGGCGCGCGCCGGCGGCCTGGATGCCGATGCCGCTGACGTGGTGGGCGACGACGTCGTGCAGGTCGCGGGCGATGCGCAGCCTCTCGTCGGCGACGGCCCGCTGCGCGCTGAGCTCCTGCTCGCGCCGCAGCTCCTCGGCCTGCTCGAGCAGCTCCTGGCGCTGACGCGCGCTGCGCCACGACACGATCCCCCAGGCGATGGCGCCGAAGAAGTAGCCGACGTTGATGATCAGCGTGATCACCACGATCGAGAAGCCCGGCGAGAACAGCCCGGGGCTGTCGGCCGGCGCCTCCGGCATGTCCTGGTTCGTGACGAGCAGCGCCCCCACCCAGACGAACATGCCGACCACGACGACCGCGCTGACGACCGCGAGCCGCAGGCGGTGCCGCGACCACGCCCACGCCGAGTAGAAGGCGATGAACACGCCGACCTGCACCGCGACCGACGCCGACAGCGTGGCCGACTGCTCGCCCAGCACGTAGAAGAACGCCGACGACGCGACCAGCACCGCGACCGGGTAGCGACGGCGCACGGCCAGGACGGCGACGCCACCCACGCTGAGCAGGTAGCCGCCGATGCCGCGCCAGCCCATGTCGACGTCGGACTGGACGCTGTGCATCAGCTCGGTGGAGAACAGCGCGAACACCATCAGGCCGGCGGCGAGGAGCACGTCGTTGCGCTGCTGCAGCGGGGTCGGACGGGCGCGGTCCCAGCCCTCGTCGATGGTCAGCACGTGTGCAGCGTAGGGCGTGACACAGGCCTCCGGCGTCCACCTGTGGGTGGACGCCGATCGCGGCGTAGGCTGACGGAGTGACGATCGCACCCGAGGGACGCAAGCTGCTCCGGCTCGAGGTCCGCAACGCCGAGACGCCGATCGAGAAGAAGCCGGAGTGGATCAAGACCAAGGCCAAGATGGGGCCGCAGTACACCGAGCTCCAGGCGCTGGTGAAGGGCGAGGGCCTGCACACGGTGTGCCAGGAGGCCGGCTGCCCCAACATCTTCGAGTGCTGGGAGGACCGCGAGGCCACCTTCCTCATCGGTGGCGAGCAGTGCACCCGTCGCTGCGACTTCTGCCAGATCGACACCGGCAAGCCCGAGGACCTCGACCGCGACGAGCCCAGGCGCGTCGCCGAGTCGGTCCGCACGATGGCGCTGCGCTACGCCACCATCACCGGCGTCGCCCGCGACGACCTGCCCGACGGCGGTGCGTGGCTCTACGCCGAGACGGTCCGCAAGATCCACGAGCTGAACCCCGGCATCCGGGTGGAGAACCTGATCCCGGACTTCAACGGCATCCCCGAGCTGCTCACCGAGGTCTTCGAGTCCCGTCCCGAGGTGCTCGCGCACAACGTCGAGACGGTGCCGCGCATCTTCAAGCGGATCCGTCCGGCGTTCCGCTACGAGCGCTCCCTCGACGTCATCACCCAGGCCCGCGACTTCGGCCTGGTGACCAAGTCGAACCTGATCCTCGGCATGGGCGAGACCCGCGAGGAGGTCTCGCAGGCCCTGCGCGACCTGCACGGCGCCGGCTGCGACCTGATCACGATCACCCAGTACCTGCGCCCGTCGCCCCGGCACCACCCCGTCGAGCGGTGGGTCAAGCCCGAGGAGTTCGTCGAGCTCAAGGACGAGGCCGACCAGATCGGGTTCCAGGGCGTCATGTCGGGCCCGCTGGTGCGCTCGTCGTACCGCGCCGGGCGCCTGTACCAGCAGGCGATGGCCGCCCGCGGTGTCGAGATCGACCTCGACACCCCCGCCCCCACCCTGGTCACGGGGTCCTGATCCTGGCTCGATGAGCCGGGGGCGACCGGCGTACTCTGGGCGCATGTCGACCGCCGCGAACGAGCCCCCGAAGGGACGCCTGCGCCAGCTGCGCCAGGCGTACCGCGTCACCAAGCAGTACGACCGCTTCATCGGCCTGGTCCTGCTCGCGACCTTCCTGCTGGTCGGCGCCGTCGGGTTCGTCGTGGGCTGGCTGCTGTTCCACTGGATCTTCGGCATCGTCCTCGGCCTGATGTTCGGCCTCCTGGGCGCGCTGATCGTCTTCGGACGCCGCGCCGAGAAGGCCGCCTACCGCCAGGTCGAGGGGCAGGTGGGCGCCGCCGCGGGCGCGCTCAACATCCTCAAGCGCGGATGGTCGGTCAAGCCGGCCGTCGGGTTCACCAAGAGCCAGGACGTCGTGCACCGCGTCGTCGGCAAGCCGGGCATCGTGCTCGTGGCCGAGGGCAACCCCAACCGCGTCCGCAACCTGCTCGCGGTCGAGAAGAAGAAGCACGCGCGCATCGCCGGCGACGTCACGATCACCGAGGTGGTCGTCGGGTCGGGCGACGGCCAGGTGCCGCTGCCCAAGCTCGTCAAGCACGTCCGCAAGCTGCCCAAGGCACTGCCGCCGGCGCAGATGACGCCGCTGCTCAACAAGCTCAAGGCGCTCGACGCGATGCGTCCCCAGGCGCCGGTGCCCAAGGGCCCCGTCCCCACGAGCGCCCGTGGCGCCCGCAAGATGATGCAGGGCCGCTGAGGCTCAGCCCCTCGCCGGCACCCGCGGCGTGACGACGGCCTCGGTCAGCACGTCCTGCAGGCCGCGGCCCTCCTTGTTGGTGACGAACGCGGGCACCACCAGGCACACCAGCAGAGTGCGCAGCGCCGCGCGCGGCAGGCCGATCGGGGCCCCGTCGGGCCCGACGACGACGACGCCGAGCAGCCGCTTGCCCACGCTGAAGCCGAGCAGGCCGGTCAGCAGGGTGACCTCCAGCCAGAAGGCGAGCAGGGGGTACCACGAGCTCGACTGCTGGGCGCCGTAGACCGGTGTGGCCGTGAGCAGCGAGACGGTCAGCAGCGCCACGAACCAGTCGATGACCAGGGCGCCGATGCGTCGGGGCCAGCTCGCCACGACCGGGGCGCTGGAGGAGGCATGGGCGTCGTCTGCGGCGGGTGCGGGCACCCCTCCAGCGTAGGCCGCGCCACGACGTCGGTCGGGTCGGCCACCGCGCCCCCTCGGCGACGACCTCGTAACATGTGCGAAACAGTGGGGACATGGCCTCGACACGACCCTTGCCTAGGTTCGCTGTCGGGTGATGACCTCACCAGCGGACGGGTCTGCCCCGCTCCGTCGCCACGGTGCAGCGCCGCACCTTCGAACCCGTTCCCAGACGGTCGGGCACGTCCCGGCCGAGGAGGCCCCATGTTCGCCAACCAGGACGACTTCTTCAAGTACGTCAAGGACGAGGGCGTCGAGTTCATCGACGTCCGCTTCACCGACCTTCCCGGCATCCAGCAGCACTTCAGCGTGCCGGTGTCCTCCTTCGGGCCGGAGGTGTTCGAGGACGGCCTGATGTTCGACGGCTCGTCCGTGCGCGGCTTCCAGGCCATCCACGAGTCCGACATGGCGCTGTTCCCGGACCCGACGACGGCCTACATCGACACCTTCCGGATCCACAAGACGATCGCGATGAGCTTCTTCATCCACGACCCGATCACCGGTGAGGCCTACTCGCGCGACCCGCGCAACATCGCCCGCAAGGCCGAGGCGTACCTCGCCAGCACCGGGCTCGGCGACACCGCGTTCTTCGCCCCCGAGGCCGAGTTCTACGTCTTCGACAACGTCCGCTTCGCCACCGAGGCCAACACCGGCTTCTACGAGATCGACTCGACGGCCGGCGCCTGGAACACCGGCGCCGTCGCCGACAACCGCGGCTACAAGGTGCGCTACAAGGGCGGCTACTTCCCCGTCTCCCCCACCGACCACTTCGCCGACCTGCGCGGCGAGATGAGCAACAACCTCGAGGGTGCCGGCCTCCTGGTCGAGCGCGCCCACCACGAGGTCGGCACGGCGGGCCAGGCGGAGATCAACTACCGCTTCAACACCCTGCTCAACGCCGCCGACGACGTGATGAAGTTCAAGTACATCATCCGCAACACGGCCTGGGCCAACGGCAAGACCGCCACCTTCATGCCCAAGCCCATCTTCGGCGACAACGGCTCGGGCATGCACGTGCACCAGTCGATCTGGAAGGACGGCGTCCCGCTGTTCTTCGACGAGGCCGGCTACGCGGGCCTGTCGGACATGGCGCGCCACTACATCGGCGGCATCCTCAAGCACGCCCCGAGCCTGCTGGCGTTCACCAACCCGACGGTGAACTCCTACCACCGCCTGGTGCCCGGCTTCGAGGCCCCGGTCTCGCTGGTCTACAGCCAGCGCAACCGCTCGGCCTGCGTCCGCATCCCGATCACCGGTGCGAACCCCAAGGCCAAGCGCATCGAGTTCCGCTGCCCCGATCCGTCGGCGAACCCGTACCTCGCCTTCTCGGCGCTGCTGCTCGCCGGCCTGGACGGCATCAAGAACAAGACCGAGCCGCCCACGCCGATCGACAAGGACATCTACGAGCTGCCGCCGGACGAGATGGCCCTCGTCGACCAGGTGCCCACGTCGCTCAACGCGGTGATGGACTCCCTCGAGGCCGACCACGAGTTCCTGACGGCCGGCGACGTCTTCACGCCCGACCTGATCGAGACGTGGATCGACTACAAGCGCCAGAACGAGATCCTCCCCGTGCAGCTGCGTCCGCACCCGCACGAGTTCGAGCTCTACTACGACATCTGACAGATGACGACCTGGAGGGCCCTACCAGCCCTCTGACCTGCACGAACGCGAAAGCGGGCTCCTCCGGGAGCCCGCTTTTCGCACTGGATCCGCCCAGCCCTGTGCCCATGTCGCACTCGTACGGTGTCTTCTCGGTGGGTGCCGGCTTCTCACCGGCGCCCCTGGGCCTCCAGGAACTCGTGGACCTGCCGGATCACGACCGATCCCTCGCCGACGGCAGAGGCGACGCGCTTGACCGAACCGCTGCGTACGTCGCCCACGGCGAACACGCCCGGGCGGCGGGTCTCGAACATGCCCTCGGAGCCGCACTCCGCAGGCCCGGTGAGGATGAACCCCTTCGCGTCCACGGGGATCGCGCCCTGGAGCCAGCTCGTGCGGGGGGCCGCCCCGATCATCACGAACAACGCTGTCGTCGCGACGCGGTGCTCCTCGTTCGACGGGAGGTGCCGCACCACCACCTCCTCGAGCCCGTTCTGGCCGTCCAGCGCGCAGACCTCGCTGTCGCGCCAGACCCTGATCCGCGACGACTGCTCGACCCGGTCGGCCAGGTACCGCGACATGTCCCGCCGCAGGTCGTCGTGCCGGATGACCAGGTTGACCACCGGCGACCGGCGAGCCAGGAAGCAGGCCGCTTGGCCGGCCGAGTTCCCGCCGCCCACCACGGTGACCGGGGCCAGGCGGCACAGCCGGGCTTCGAGCTCCGTGGCGGCGTAGTAGACGCTGCTGCCCTCGTGGCGATCGTTGCCGGGGACCTCCAAGCGCCGGTAGCGCACCCCCGTGGCGACGAGCACGGCGTGCGCGACGACCGCGTCTCCCTCCGCCAGCCCCACCACGTGGTAGCCGTCTGATTGGGACAGCGAGACCGCCTCGCCGGGGATGGTGAACAGAGCGCCGAACTTCCGGGCCTGCACCACCGCACGGTCGGCCAGCTCGGCCCCCGCGATGCCGGCCGGAAAGCCGAGGTAGTTCTCGATCTGGGACGACGTGGCCGCCTGACCGCCGGTGGCCAGCGCGTCCAGGACGACCGTCGAGAGTCCCTCGGAGGCGGCGTAAACGGCCGCTGCCAGACCGCCGGGCCCAGCGCCCACCACGACCAGGTCGTAGGCCGCCCGGCTCGGGGCCACCCGCAACCCGAGAAGGTCCGCCAGCTCGGCGGTGCTGGGATTGCGCAGGACGGTCCGTCCCTTCCAGATCACGACGGGAGTCTGATCGGGAGGAATGTCGAAGGCGTGCAGGGTCGCCTCAGCCTCGGGATCCTCCTCCAGGTCTTCCCAGCGGTACGGGATGCGGTTGCGGCTCGCGAAGTCCCTCAGCACGCGGGTGCTCGCCGAGTACCGCGAGCCGATGATCCGGAGGCCGGCTCCGAGGTCGACGTGCAGCGTGCGGCGCGCGATGAAGGCTCGCAGGATCAGGTCTCCCAGCGCCTGGTCGTGGTTGACCGCCGCCTTGAGCCGGTCGTAGGACACCTCCAGCACCTCGGCATCGGTCTGGGCCACGGCGGTGACGTAAGCCGCCTGGCCGGTCAGGATCGAGAGGTCGCCCACGAAGCGGCCGGGACCGTGAACGGCGAGCACGCGCTGATCTCCCCCGGGCCCGCCCTCGTCGACGACGCGCACCATGCCCTCCAGCACGACGAACAAGCTGCAACCGCGATCTCCCGCACAGAACAGCATGGTGTCCTTGGTCAGGCGCTTCCGGTCGCCGTGCTGCGTGAGCAGCATGGCCTGCTCGTCGGTGAGCCGGGGGTACGCGCCGATCGTGTCCGGCGTCTCGGGGAGACTCTCGAGCTCAGACGAACTGCTCGTCGACATAGCACCATCTCCAGTTCTCCCCCGGCTCGAGGGAACGCACGACGACGTGACCCGTCTCAGCGGCGTGCGCCCGCGCGTGCCGCATCGGCGAGGAGTCGCAGCAGCCGGCCTGGCCGCAGGTCAGGCACTGGCGCAGGTGCACCCACGGGGTCCCCAGCCGCACGCACTCGGGGCAGACGAGCCGCTCCGGCGCAGGTACGGGCCGGACGAGGGCCAGGTGCAGGTCGGTGGTCATGGCAACCTCCTGGGCAGTTTCGACTCGAGCCAGCTGACCAGCTGGGGTTCCGGCAGGGCGCCGATCCGCGTGTCGACCACCCGACCGCGGTCCAGGAGGACCAACGTCGGGATCGACTGGACCTCGAACCGCCGGCTCACCTCGGAGCTGCGGTCGGCGTCGACCTTGACCAGCTTGAGGCGGCCGGCAAGCTCACCGGCCAGCTTCTCCAGGGCGGGGCTCACCATCCGGCAGGGGCCGCACCACGGAGCCCACACGTCGACCAGCACGGGCAGGCTCGACTCGTCGGCGACCGCGTGGAAGTCCTCGTCGTTCGCGTCCACCACCCAGCGCAGCGCCGTGCCGCACCTCCCGCAGCGCGGTGCGCCCTCGGCGACCGCCGGCACCCGGTTCTTGGCTCCGCAGCTGCTGCACTCGACCTTCGTCGACCTGATGGTTCTCGCGATCATGCGACTGCTCTCCCCTCGGTCGGGGCCCCGGTCGCGGTCACGACGATCTCCTGGTCGGTGACATCGACCGAGATGCCGCCCCCGTCGGCCGCGTCGCCACGCAGCAGCGCACGCCCGACCGCGGTCTCGACCTCCCGGGCGATGAGCCGGCGCAACGGGCGGGCGCCGTACGCCGGGTCGAAGCCCTGGTCGGCGATGTAGCGACGCGCAGCGGCCGTGACGTCCAAGGTGATCCGCATCCGGGCCAGCCGTTCGCGCAGCTCGGTGAACTGGAGGTCGACGATCCGCTCGATCTCGGCGAGCGTCAGGGGCTTGAACATCACGATCTCGTCGACCCGGTTGAGGAACTCCGGGCGGAAGTGCGCCCGCAAGGTCCGCATCACCATCGAGCGCGCGTCCTCCTTGACCTCGCCATCGGCGGTGACCCCCTCGAGGAGGTGGTCCGAGCCGATGTTCGAGGTCATGATCAGCACGGTGTTGCGGAAGTCGACCGTGCGGCCGTGCGAGTCGGTCAACCGGCCGTCGTCGAGCACCTGCAGCAAGGTGTTGAAGACGTCGACGTGGGCCTTCTCGATCTCGTCGAGCAGGACCACCGAGTACGGCTTGCGACGTACCGCCTCGGTGAGCTGCCCCCCCTCCTCGTAGCCGACGTAACCGGGCGGTGCTCCGACCAGGCGGCTGACGGTGTGCCGCTCCTGGTACTCGCTCATGTCGATCCGGACCAGGTTCTCCTCGGTGTCGAACAGGGCACCAGCCAGCGTCTTGGCCAGCTCCGTCTTTCCGACGCCGGTGGGCCCCAGGAAGATGAACGACCCGATCGGTCGCTGCGGGTTCTTGATGCCTGAGCGGGCGCGGACGACGGCGTCGGCCACCAGCTGGACCGCCTCGTCCTGTCCGATGACACGCTCGTGGAGCACCTCGTCGAGGCGGAGGAGCTTCTCGCGCTCCCCCTCCTGCAGGCGCGTGACCGGGATGCCGGTCCAGCGCGCGACGATGTCGGCGATCTCGTCGGCGGTCACGACCTCGCGGAGCAGGCGGCGACCGCCCTGCTTGCCGACGAGCCGGGACTCGGCCGCCTCCAGCCGACGCTGGATCCCCGGCAGCTGGCCGTGGCGCAGGGACGCCGCGCGGTTGAGGTCGTACTCGCGCTCGGCCCGCTCGCTCTCCAGCCGTACCTGCTCCAGCTCCTCGCGCAGGGACTGGACCTCGCGAAGCGCCGACCGCTCGGCCTCCCACTGCGCTCGCAGGGCGTCGGCCTCGGCCCGCGCGTCGGCGAGCTCCCTGCGCAGCTCCTCCAGGCGGGCCTTGCTCGCGGCGTCGTCCTCTTGGGCGAGTGCCGCGTCCTCGATCTCCAGCCGGGTCACGCGTCGGGAGAGCTCGTCGAGCTCGGCCGGCATCGAGTCGATCTCGGTGCGCAGCATCGCGCACGCCTCGTCGACCAGGTCGATGGCCTTGTCGGGCAGGAACCGGTCGGAGATGTAGCGGTGGCTCAAGGTCACCGCTGCCACCAGGGCACCGTCGTGGATCTTCACGCCGTGGAAGACCTCGAGCCGCTCCCGGAGCCCACGCAGGATCGAGAGCGCGTCTTCCTCGTCGGGCTCACCGACCAGGACCGGCTGGAACCGGCGCTCCAGCGCCGCGTCCTTCTCGATGTGCGTGCGGTACTCGTCCAGGGTGGTCGCGCCGATCATGTGCAGCTCGCCGCGAGCGAGCAGGGGCTTGAGCATGTTGCCGGCATCCATCGCACCCTCGCCGGCGCCGGCACCGACCACGGTGTGCAGCTCGTCGACGAACAGCAGGATGCGGCCCTCAGCGCTCTGCACCTCGTTGAGCACTGCCTTCAGCCTCTCCTCGAACTCCCCGCGGTACTTCGCCCCGGCGATCAGCGCTCCCATGTCCAGGGCGAACACGGTCTTGTCCCGCAGTCCTTCGGGCACGTCACCGTCGGCGATCCGCTGGGCGAGGCCCTCGACGATCGCCGTCTTGCCGACCCCGGGCTCACCGATGAGCACCGGGTTGTTCTTCGACTTGCGCGACAGGATCTGGACGGTGCGTCGGATCTCGGAGTCGCGGCCGATGACAGGCTCGAGCCTGCCCGACGTCGCCGCGACGACGAGGTCGCGGCCGTACTTCGCCAGCGCCTCGTAGGTCCCCTCGGGAGTCGCCGAGGTCACCCGCTGGTGGCCCCGCACCTCGGTCAGGGCTGCCAGGAAGACGTCCCGGGTCAGCCCCTGGGCGCGGAGGACACGGCCGGCCGCCGAGCCGGAGCCCTCCTCCACCAGGGCGATCACGAGGTGTTCGACCGAGACGTACTCGTCCTTGAGCCTGCGGGCCTCGCGCTCGGCCACGTCGAGCAGCCGCGACAGCCGCTGGGTGAGGTGCACCTGCCCCGGCGTCACACCCGGCCCGCTGACCCGCGGTCGTCGACCGAGCTCGACCTCGAGCTCCTCGCGCAGCCGGTCCGGCTCGACCCCGGCCCGGGCGAGCAGGGGCGTGACCAACCCCTCTGCCTGGTCGAGCAGCGCCACCAGCAGGTGCTCCCCGTCCACCTCGGTGTGGCCGAACCGCAGCGCCTTGGTCTGGGCGTCGTGCAGAGCCTCCTGCGACTTCTGGGTCAGTCTGTTCATGTCCATGGAGCGCCTCCTGGTCGTGACGAGCGTCGTTGTGCTCTCTCGAGCTCCGCGATCCTGTCGAGCAGCTCGACGACCAGCCCGATGGCGCAGTAGCCGAGGTTCAGGCTGGTCCGAAGCCGCTGGATCCTGGCCATCTCCTTCACCTGGGAGGGGGTGAACCACCAGTGGCCGTCCCCGTCACGGGTGGCGTCCAACAGCCCGAGGGCGACCAAGCGGCGCACGAGCTCGGGGTGCACGCCGGTGAGGTGCGCGTAGCTGTCCAGGCTGAGCCGGTGAGGTCGAGCGAGGGCGAAGCGGGAGGTCGCGGTCATCGCCCGCTCCTCGCGTCGAAGCCCGACACGGTCGCGAGCTCCTCGAAGAGCCGCCGCTCCTCGTCGCTGGGAGCCCCGGGTAGGCGGACCTGCAGCTCGGCGTAGAAGTCTCCCGGCCTCCCCCGCCGGTGAGAAAGTCCTCGGCCCTTGAGCCGTAGCCGACGGTGGCTCGAGGAGCCGGCCGGAACCGTGACCGTGGCCGCCCCGGCGGGAGTGTCGACGGACACGGACGCACCGAGGGCGGCCTCCCAGGCAGCGACGGGCAGGATCACGTGCAGATCGCGACCCTCCACCCGGTAACGCGCGTGGTCGGCGATGCGGACGACCAGGAAGAGGTCTCCAGCTGCCGCCGACCCGCTGCCGGGGCCACCTTGGCCACGAAGGCGGATTCGTTGACCGTCGACCACGCCGGCCGGGATGGTGACATCGATGGTGCGGGGACCGTCCGCGCCGTCGACCGAGAGACTGCGCTCGGCGCCGTGGTAGGCCTCCTCGACCGACACCTCCACCTCGAGCTCGTGGTCCGAACCAGGCACCGGGCCCGGCCCCCAGCCACCTCGGCTGCGACTCCCGAACATCCCCTGCAGCAGGTCCTCGATGTCCACCCCGTCGCCGAAACCGCCCGGCGGGGCCGAGCTCGGCGACCCGCGGCCGCGGGCACCGGCACCGGCGTACGCCTGGGTCTGACGCCACGCGGCCGGATCGGTATCAGGAGGCACTCGGCGGAAGTCCTCGCCGAACGCGTCGTAGCGGCGACGCTGCTCGGGATCCGAGAGCACGTCGTAGGCCTCGGCGACGTCCTTGAACCGCTCCTCGGCGCCGGTCTGCTTGTTGACGTCCGGGTGGTTCTGGCGCGCCAACCTCCGGTAGGCCCGTTGGACGTCCGCCGGATCGGCGTCGCGCGAGACCCCGAGGACGTCGTAGAAGTTCTTGGCCATCAGGACGCCCTGGTGGCCACCACGACAGCGGCCGGACGCAGGAGCCTGTCATCGGATCCGTACCCGGCCCGCACGACCTGGGCCACGGTGCCGGGCACCGAACCCTCGCCCACCACGGTGCTGACGGCCTCGTGGACGGCGGGGTCGAAGGCCCGACCGACGTCCTCGCGACGCGGGTAGCCGAGCTCCGCCAGGACGCTGACGCCCTGCTCGACCACGGCGCGGATGCCCTCGGCCACCGAGGTGGGATCGGACGACGCGTGCTCGAGCGCGCGCTCCAGGTTGTCCAGGACCGGCAGCCAGCCGGCCGCCACTGCGGCACGCTCCTGCTCGCGGGCGAGGACCACGTCTCGGGCGCACCGCTTGCGGACGTTGTCCAGCTCGGCAGCGGTACGTCGCCACGAATCATTCAGCTCGGCGATCTGGAGCGCCGGGTCGGGGCGCGCGCCTGCGTCGTCGTCGGGTCCCTGGTCCTCCGGGGCCGTCGTCATCGGTACCTCGTGCTCGGACATGGCCGTCAGTGAGTGGTGAACTCGGCGTCGATGACGTCGTCGTCGCTCTCGGACGACTCGTCCGTGGCGCTCGCCGACCCGGCTGACCCCGGAGCGCCGCTGCGGGATGCGGCACCGAGCACCTGGCTGAGCTGGTGGAGCTCTCCGGTCAGCGCGCGGAGGCGATCCACGGGTTCGTCGCCGTCGATGGCCTGGCGGGCCTCCTCGACCAGCATCTCGGCACGAGCGCGGTCGTGCTCAGCCACCGAGGCGCCGGCATCGTCCAGGGCCTTGCGCACCTGGTACGCGACCGAGTCGAGCTCGTTGCGGGCATCGACCCGCTCACGCAGCGCGGAATCGTCAGCGCGGTGGGTCTCGGCGTCCGTGATCATCCGGTCGACCTCATCCTGGCTGAGGGTGGAGGTCTCGCTGATGGTCACCTGCTGCTCGACACCGGTGTCCTTGTCGCGCGCCGAGACGTGCAGGATCCCGTTGGCGTCGATGTCGAAGGTCACCTCGACCTGGGGCACGCCACGTGGAGCGGGACGGATGTCCTCCAGCCGGAACCTGGCCAGGACGCGGTTGTCCACCGCCCGCTCCCGCTCTCCCTGGAGCACGACGACGTCGACCGCGGACTGGTCGTCCTCGGCGGTGCTGAAGACCTCGGTGCGCCGGGCCGGGATGGTGGTGTTGCGCTCGATGACCCTGGTCATCACCCCGCCCATCGTCTCCAGGCCCAGCGAGAGGGGCGTGACGTCGAGCAGCAGCACGTCCTTGACGTCGCCCTTGATGATCGCCGCCTGGACCGCCGCGCCGATCGCCACCACCTCGTCCGGGTTGACGGTCATGTTCGGGTCCTTGCCGCCGGTCAGGCGGCGCACCAGCGCCTGGACGGACGGGATCCGGCTGGACCCGCCGACCAGGATGACCTCGTCGAGGTCGTCGGCGGTGACTCCTGCGTCCACCATGGCCTGCTCGACCGGGCCGAGGCAGCGGTCGACGAGGTCTGAGGTGAGCTGCTCGAACGTGGACCTCATCAGGTTGACGTTGAGGTGCTTGGGCCCCGAGGCGTCCGCCGTGACGAACGGCAGGTTGACCGCGGTCTGGGTGACCGCGGACAGCTCGACCTTGGCCTTCTCGGCGGCCTCGAAGAGTCGCTGGAGCGCCTGGGCGTCCTCGCGCAGGTCGATGCCGTGGGACTTCTTGAAGTCGTCGGCCAGGTAGTCGACGATGCGGCGGTCGAAGTCGTCGCCACCGAGATGCGTGTCCCCCGCCGTCGACCGCACCTCGACGACGCCGTCTCCGACGGTCAGGATGCTCACGTCGAACGTGCCGCCACCGAGGTCGAAGACCAGCACGGTCTCGTTCTCGAGCTTGTCCATCCCGTAGGCCAGCGCGGCCGCCGTCGGCTCGTTGATGATCCGGAGGACCTCGAGTCCGGCGATCTTCCCGGCGTCCTTGGTGGCCTGCCGCTGCGCGTCGTTGAAGTGCGCCGGGACGGTGATGACCGCCTCGGTGACCCGCTCGCCGAGGAACTTGCCGGCGTCGTCGACCAGCTTGCGCAGCACCTGCGCCGAGATCTCCTCGGGTGCGTAGAGCTTGCCGCCGACCTCGAAGCGCGCGGCGCCGTCAGGGCCGGCAACCACGTCGAAGGAGACGCCCGTCATCTCGCTGCTGACTTCGTCGTACCTGTGGCCGACGAAGCGCTTCGCGGAGTAGATCGTCCCCTTCGGGTTCAGGATCCCTTGCCGTCGGGCCATCTGGCCGACCAGCCGCTCTCCGTTCTCGAGGAAGGCGACCACCGACGGTGTGGTGCGGTTGCCCTCCGCGTTGGGGACGACCTGCGGCTGACCGCCTTCGGTCGCCGCGATCACCGAGTTCGTCGTTCCCAGGTCGATGCCGACTGCCCTGCCCATGACCACTCCGTTCGTCGAGAAGCTCGTGCCACCGATGCTTCTCGGAACCCGCGGCACCTCGCATCCCGTGAACGGGTGCTTCGGCCGGGCGGTCGGCACCGACCCGAGGCCTAGGCAGGGATCTTGTCGGCGAGCAGGTCGATCCGCTCGACTTGCGGCTCGCTGAACAGGACGCCGGTGTTGGGTCCGAGTGCCTGGCCCACACCGCCGGCCAGGTGCGCGTCCCGGGCTTCGTCGTCGGGGAACACGTCGAAGACACCGAAGGTCGACGGGCCGAACCGCAGGGCGAACCACGCCACGGTCCCTGGCTCCTCCAGGACGATCGACCGGGCCTGGGTCAGGAACTCGGCGAGTTCCTCCTCCTTGCCGGGCAGTGCTTCGAGACGGACGAGCAATGCTTTGGTCAGCATGGTTGAACTCCTTCATCCAAGGGGCGACGTCTCGGCCGACGGCCGCGACGGGACGACAGCCATGGAGCACGTCGCACGCCCATGCTTGTGAGGTGCGTGACCGGCTTGCATCCCGTGAACGGGTGCACCTCGAAGAGGCGCGTCGCCTATCGGATCGAGGTGCGCTGATGCATCGCCAGCACAGTCAGCTCGACGCGCGAATGGATGTCCAGCTTCAGGTAGATGTGCTTCAGGTGGGCATCCACGGTGTGGTGGGAGAGGCAGAGCTCCTCGGCGATGCTGCGATTCGTCCTGCCGTCGGCAACGCTCGAGACGACCCGCAGCTCAGCCTGGGTGAGCGAGACCCATCGGGAGGTGGTCCCGTCCTCGCCGTCCCCACCCAGCTTCACGAGCGGGAAGCGTGGGGCTGTGGGTGCATGGACCGGGCCCAGGTACTCCGTCGGATCCAGGTAGTGGGGGTTGTCCTTGACCGTACGGTCCAGGAGCACGTTGGGGTGGGTGCGGAGCACCTCGACGAGCATGTCGGCGCCGAACTTCTGCAGGTCGTAGAAGCAGACGAGGAGCATGGGCGCTTCCTCGACGAGACGGTTGAGACCCGACTCGTAGCGGAACAACGCATCCAGGTCGCCAGGTCGGGGCAGCACCCACGACATCTCCCCCGCGGCTCGGAGCAGATCGAAGTCGTCCTCGATCGCCGCGTCCATGCTGTCGGAGAGGAACATCGTCATGTCCTCGACCGTGAACTCACCGGTTCGGAGGTAGGCGTCCGACGTTCGCTCGACGTCCAGCGACGCCGATCGACGGGAGTGATCCGGGCCGGGTCGTCCGACGGCCCGGTCCCGGACCAGCGCCGGCTCGACGTCGTCGACCAGCACCAGACACTTGTCGCCCTGCCGCAACCCCTCCTCGAGGAACGGGTACAGCAATCGGTCGCGCTCGATCTGGCCTGAGTACAGCGCACAGAAGTGAGTTCCTGGGCTGACCTCGCCGACCCCGGGGATCCCGAGACTCAAACCGTTCATGGGAACCACCGTTCGCCGGGCCCGAGGGAGAGACCTTCACCCTACGCGCACTTGCCGTCCGGCGACCCGTCGCGACGTGACCGCATCGTGGGGGTCAGGTCCCAGGGTTCAGGTCTCGGACGGTGAATCGCCGAACGCCTTCCGGTGGGCGGCCGCGAAGCGCCCGAGCTTCAGGATCCCGGACCGACCGCGATGGTGCTGACCGTCGTCATCCGGCCGTCTGCGGCCAGCAGCTGCTCATGTGCCCGGCGCAGGCGGACTTGCCGTGGGTCGGCCATGGGAGACGCGCCGACATCGCGACGGAAGGCGTCTTCGTCGTGGTGCCGGCTCTACTCGGCGTTGGCCGAGACCGAGGGCGAGGCGTTGATCAGGTGGCGGTCGTCGGCGACGACGCGGGCGGCGGAGGCCTTGAGGGCGTCCTCGTTCTTGCGGTAGTCGTGGGCGCAGAACTTCAGCTCGAGCCCCTTCTGCGACCTCGTCATGACGAAGGCCTGGGCGCCGCAGGCGTCGCAGCGGTCGGAGATCTTGAGCGTGGCCGTGGCCATGGGGCTGCTCCTCAGGAGTGGTGTGCGGGAGGTCATCGGTGGTTCGTAGCCGAGCCCGTCAAGGCTGGCCCGTCATCTGTGGAACGACCGTGCGGGGTCGAGGATTCCGAGCGGTGCGTCACGCCCGCCTGGTCCAGGATCGCCCGGACCGAGGTGGGGCGTCCGAACAGGTACCCCTGCAGGTAGTCGACGCCGAGGTGCTGCAGCCGCTGGGTCTGTGCGGGCGTCTCGACGCCCTCGGCCACGACGGTCAGACCCAGCGCGTGGGCCATCGCGACGATCGAGACGACGATGGCGCCGTCCGCGTCCGGGTGGTCGAGGCGCGAGACGAAGGAGCGGTCGATCTTCACCACCTGGCAGGCGATGTCGTGCAGGTGGGCCAGCGAGGCGAAGCCGGTGCCGAAGTCGTCCAGGGCGATGACGACCCCCGCCGCCTGCAGCACGGCCACGTTGGCGTCCGTGCCGCTGGGGTCGCGCACCATCGACGACTCGGTGAGCTCGAGCCACAGGGCCTGCGGGGGCAGCCCGTGCGCACCGAGCGCGTGCTCGACCGCCTGCGGGAGGGCCGGGTCGGCGAGCTGGCGGGCGGTGAGGTTGACGCTGACGAACTCGTCGCCGCCGCTGTGCTCGCGCAGCCGCGCGAGGTGGGCGCACGCCTCGACGAGCACCCACGCCCCGATGCCCTCCATCAGCCCGGCCGCGTCGGCCACGGGCACGAACTGGTCGGGCGGCACCTGCACGCCGTCGCGGGTGCGCCAGCGGAGCAGCGCCTCGTACCCGCTGACGTGGTCGTCGAGGGCGTCGACGAGCGGCTGCAGGTGCACCTCCAGCTCGCCGCGGTCCAGCGCGCCGTCGAGCTCCTGACGCAGGTGCGACTCGAGCGCCAGCGGCGCCCGGTCGGCGTCGGCGAACCGGCGCACGGAGTTGCGGGTGGCGGCCTTGGCGGCGTACATCGCGACGTCGGCGTCGGCCACGAGGGCATCGACGTCGCCGCGTCCCTGGTTGGCGACGCCGATCGAGCAGGTCACCGTGAGCCGTTCGCCGTCGTGCGTGAACGGCCGGCCGAACGCCGCCCGGACGCGCTCGGCCAGCGCCAGCGGCTCCTCGTGGCAGCCGACGACGAACTCGTCGCCCCCGACCCGTCCGACGACGGCCTCGTCCCCGCACGCCGCGCCGAGCCGACGTGCCACCTCCTGGAGCACCGCGTCGCCCGCCGCGTGGCTCCAGGTGTCGTTGACCCGCTTGAAGTGGTCGACGTCGATGAACAGGACGTGCAGGTCGCGCTCGTCCATCGCCATGCGTCGCTGCAGGGCGTGGAGCGTGGCGGCGCGGTTGAGCAGGCCGGTCAGCTCGTCGTGGTCGGCGCGGTGCTTGGTGGCGCTCTGCAGCCGCACGAGCCGGGACGCGGCCAGCGCCATCCGTCCGAACACGGCGGTGACGAGGAGGAGGTACAGCGCGGTGCGCAGGTGCAGCTCGAGCCCACCGCCGGCCTGGTCCTCGACCAGCACCACCGTGGGCGCGACGAGCGCGAGGTACGAGATCGTCAGACGGGCGGGACGGGCGTGCACGGAGTCGTCGACGGGCTCGGCCCGCAGGTCGGCGACGGACGGGTGGAGGCTCATCGCGGCCAGCAGGCAGAACGCCGCGATGGACGCCCCCTCCAGCGCCAGCACCGGCGCGTCGGTGACCAGGCCCGCGAACGTCAGGCCACGGGCGAGGTTGCTGACGAGCACGCACACGAAGCCGACGAGGAGCATCCAGAACGCGGGCATCCGGGCGACCCGGCGGACGGTCAGCTGGACGACGAGACCGAGGATGAGCGCGTCGAAGCCGACGTAGACCATCTGCAGGGCCGCGGCGGCCACGTCGCCACCGCTCGCGACGGCCGGCGTCACGACGTAGCGCCAGGCGACGATGATGGCGCCGGTGGCGATGATCGCGGCGTCGAGCCAGATCACGAGCCCCGCGCGATGGGCCACCTGACGGACCATCACCGCGACGAAGACCAGGCCGAGCAGGTAGGCCGCGATCGCGAGCCCGGCCTGCAGGACGACGAACGCTGGCGGGCGGTCGTCGAGACCGAGGCCGACCTGGCGCACGGCCTCCGAGGCGCTGAACGCGAGCGCGCACGAGAACAGCGACCACCGCAGCAGCGGGGACACCAGGTGGCGGCTGCCGCCGACCCACGCCGAGGAGAGGGCGAGCACGACGACGAGGGCGGCCACCACCGGGCTGCGGGTGAGGGCGAACGAGCCGACGAGGACGGGCATCAGGCCCAGGACGGTCCAGGCCGGGGCCGGGTGCAACCGGACGGGGGCGACGCTCACTGGTCAATCATCGGTGCTGGATCGTCCGTTCGGAGGAGAAACGACCAGCTCGACCGGGTGGGAGGATGGTCACCTCACGTCACGCTCGTCACAGGAGGCCCACGCATGTCATCAGACGCCGTCGCCGAGCTGGGTCGTGTGCTGGGCCCCAAGGTGGTCACCGACCCCGACCTGACCGCTCCCTGGAGCCGTGACCAGAGCCCGATCGCCGACGTCGGCACCCCCCTGGCCGTCGTCCGCGCGACGTCGGTCGAGGACGTCGTCGCCACGCTGCGCACCGCCACCGCCCACGGCGTCCCCGTGGTCACCCGCGGCGCCGGCTCGGGCCTCGCGGGCGGCGCGAACGCCTCCGACGGCTGCATCCTGCTCTCCGTGGCCGGGATGGACCGGATCCTGTCCGTCGACCCCGCCCGCCGCACCGCCACCGTCCAGCCCGGCGTCATCAACGCCGACCTCGGCCGGGCCGCGGCCGAGCACGGCCTGCGCTACACCCCCGACCCCGGCAGCCGCGACATCTCCTCCATCGGCGGCAACATCGCCACCAACGCCGGCGGCATGACCTGCTGCAAGTACGGCGTGACCGCCGACCACGTCGCCGCGCTGACGGCCGTGCTGCCCGACGGCACCGTCGTGCGCACCGGCGGCGCCACCCGCAAGAACGTCACCGGCCTCGACCTCACCAGCCTGCTCATCGGCTCCGAGGGCACGCTGGCCGTCGTCGTCGAGGCCACCGTGTGGCTCAAGCCCGTCACCGAGGACGAGTCGACGCTGGTGGCCATGTTCGCCACCGTCGACGCCGCCGTCCAGGCCGTCGTCGCCACCACCGCCCGCACCACCCCGTCGGCGATGGAGCTGATGGACCGCACCACCATCGCCGCCGTCAACGCCATGACCGGCATGGACATCGACGCTGACGCCGAGGCGGTCCTGCTCATCACCTGCGACGGGCCCGCCGCGTCGGCCGAGGCCGCCGTCTGCGAGGAGGTCGCCGCCGCGCACGGCGCCACCGAGGTGTTCCGCACCGACGACCGCGCCGAGGGCGCCGAGCTGATGAACGCCCGACGCATGGCCCTGCCCGCGCTGGAGAAGCAGGGCTCGATCCTGCTCGACGACGTCGGCGTGCCCGTCGGTCTGCTGCCCGACATGGTCGCCGCGATCGCGAAGATCGCCGCCGAGCACGACGTCACCGTCGGCACGTTCGGCCACGCCGCCGACGGCAACCTGCACCCCACGCTCATCTACGACCCCGCCGACGACGCCGAGCGCGAGCGCGCCCGTCAGGCCTTCGCGGCCATCGTCCGCGCCGCGATCGACCTCGGCGGCACCGTCAGCGGCGAGCACGGCATCGGCAGCCTCAAGCTCCCGTTCGTCCCCGAGATGTACGGCGACGCCGAGATCGCCCTCATGCACCGGGTCAAGGCCGCCTTCGACCCCGACGGCCTGATGAACCCCGGCCGCGGCTACTGACGCACCGCGGACGACCCAGGTCGTACGCGGCGGGAAGGGTCGGCGGCCGTGCTCGGGTCTCGGTGAGCGTCCGTCGGTGCCTGCCGGCGAGCACCCCCGGCGTCAGGCGCCGACGGCGTCCGACGCCTTGGTGAGCCGCGCGAGCTGGTCGTCGTCGAGCTCGAGCGTGACCGAGTCGAGCAGCGGCTGCAGCTGGTCCAGGCTGCTGGCGCTGGCGATCGGGGCGGTGACGCCCGGCTGCAGGCGCGTCCAGGCCAGGGCGACGGTGGCCGGCTGCGAGCCGACCTCGGTCGCGACGTCGTCGAGCACGCGGACGACGTCGAACGCGGCGTCGCTGACGTAGCCCTGGACCATGCTCGAGCGGGCCCGGCCCTCGACATCGGCGCGGGTGCGGTACTTGCCGGTGAGCAGGCCGCTCGCGAGCACCCAGTACGGGGTGACGGCGAGGTCGTGGTCGAGCGCGATCTGACGACGCTCGGCCTCGAACTCCTGCCGGTGCAGCAGGCTGTACTGCGGCTGGAGCAGGACCGGGGCGCGGAAGCCCTCGGCGTCGGCGGTGGCGAGCCACTCGCGGACGCGCGCGGGCTCGTAGTTGGAGATCGCGACCTCGCGGACCTTGCCCGCCTCGACCAGGCCCTGGAAGGCGCCGAGGGTCTCCACGAGCGGGGTGTCGGCGTCGTCGTAGTGCGCGTAGAGCACGTCGACGACGTCGGTCTGAAGACGGCCGAGGGACGCGTCCACCGCGGCGCGGACGGTGTCGGCGCCCAGGCCCTGGTTGGCGGGGTGCTGGCCGACCTTGGTGGCGATGACGACGTCGTCCCGACGGCCGGTCCGCGCCAGCCACGAGCCGATGACGGCCTCGGACTCGCCGCCGGTGTGGCCGTCGGCCCACGCGGAGTAGACGTCCGCGGTGTCGAGCAGGTTGCCGCCGCCGTCGACGAACGCGTCGAGGATGGCGTGGGAGGCCGCCTCGTCGGAGGTCCAGCCGAAGGTGTTCGTCCCCAGCGCGAGGCCGAAGACGTCGATGTCGCTGTGTCCAAGAGTCGTCATGTGAGGTGCAGCGCACACCGACGTCGCACCCTTCCCGCCCGTCGGCGTGACGCGGCCCACGTGCGCCGGGGCGTGGACGCGGTACGGTCGAGCACCCCGTCGACCCCTGGAGGTGCTGCCCGTGTCGCAGACCCCGGCAGACGCGAGCGCCGTCCCGGTGTTCTTCCTGTCCGACTCGACGGGCATCAGCGCCGAGACGATGGGCAACGCCCTGCTCATCCAGTTCCCCGACCTGCTGTTCGACCGCACGGTCATCCCGTTCATCTCCTCCACCGAGGAGGCCGAACGGGTCGTGGAGCGCCTCGACGCGGCGCTGGACGCCGGCGGGCCCGAGCCGCTCGTGTTCGCCACCGCGGCCGCCGACGACATCCGCGTCGCGCTGCACCGCACCCGGTGCACGGTGATCGACTTCTTCGAGCTGCACATGGAGCGCGTCGAGCAGGTGCTCGGCGTGGCCGGCAGGCGGGAGGCCTCGCGCCTGCACGGCGTGGGCGACATCCAGCGCTACAACAGCCGGATGCAGGCGATCGAGTACGCGATCGAGCACGACGACGGCCAGAGCCTGCGGGCGCTCGAGAAGGCCGACGTCGTCCTCGTCGCGCCGTCGCGCTGCGGCAAGACCCCCACGACCATGTACCTCGCGCTGCAGCACGGGTTGTTCGTCGCGAACTACCCGATCGTGGAGGAGGACTTCGACACCACCGACCTCCCCCGCCCGATCCGCGAGCTCGCCGACAAGTGCTTCGGCATCGTCACCTCGCCGTCTCGGCTCTCGGCGGTCCGCCACGAGCGGCGCCCGTCGTCCAGGTACTCCTCGCTCGAGCAGTGCACCTACGAGCTGCGCCGGGCCAAGGCCATGTACGAGGCCAACGGCCTGCCCGTCATCGACTCCTCGACCAAGTCGGTCGAGGAGATGTCCACGATCATCCTGCAGACGAAGAAGCGGAGAGCGTCATGACCGAGAACGTGCGTTGGTTCGAGGAGATCGGCATGGCCGACCTGGAGCAGGTCGGGGGCAAGAACGCCTCGCTCGGCGAGATGGTGGGCAACCTGTCGTCGCTCGGCGTCAACGTCCCCGACGGGTTCGCGACGACGGCCGACGCGTTCCGCCGCTTCATCGGCGACACGGGGCTGGCCGAGCGCATCGACGGCGAGCTGACGGGCCTCGACACCGACGACGTCCGCCGGCTCGCCGAGGTCGGCAAGCAGATCCGCGAGCTGGTCGTCGCGCAGCCGTTCCCGCCCGAGCTCGAGGCCGACGTCCGCAGCGCCTACGAGCGTCTGGTCGACGGCGACGAGGAGCGGTCGTTCGCCGTGCGCTCCTCGGCCACCGCCGAGGACCTCCCCGACGCCTCGTTCGCCGGCCAGCAGGAGACGTTCCTCAACGTCCGCGGCATCGACGCGGTGCTGCACGCCATCCGCGAGGTGTTCGCCTCGCTCTACAACGACCGCGCGATCGCCTACCGCGTCCACCACGACTTCGACCACGCGTCGGTGGCGCTGTCGGCGGGCGTGCAGCAGATGGTGCGCTCCGACGTCGGCGCGTCGGGCGTCATGTTCACGATGGACACCGAGTCGGGCTTCACCGACGCCGTCTTCATCACCTCGTCGTACGGACTGGGCGAGGCCGTCGTCCAGGGCGCGGTGAACCCCGACGAGTTCTACGTCTACAAGCCTGCCCTGCGCGCCGGACGTCCGGCGGTGCTCAAGCGCGGCGTGGGCTCCAAGCTGATCAAGATGGTCTACACCGACGACCCCGAGGTGGGCCGCACGACCGAGTTCGTCGACACCGACGAGGCCGAGCGTCCGTTGCTGAGCCTGACCGACGACGAGGTCGAGGAGCTGGCCCGCCACGCGCTCACGATCGAGGAGCACTACGGCCGCCCGATGGACATCGAGTGGGGCAAGGACGGCAACGACGGGCAGCTGTACGTGCTGCAGGCCCGTCCCGAGACCGTGCAGTCGCGGGCCACCGGCGTCCAGGAGCGGTTCTCGATCAAGGAGCGCGGCGAGGTCGTCGTCGAGGGTCGGGCGATCGGCCAGAAGATCGGGGCGGGGGCCGTCCGGGTGCTCGACTCGATCGACCAGATGCACGACTTCAACAAGGGCGACGTGCTCGTCGCCGACATGACCGACCCCGACTGGGAGCCGATCATGAAGCGCGCCGCCGCCATCGTGACCAACCGCGGCGGACGCACCTGCCACGCCGCGATCATCGCCCGCGAGCTCGGCATCCCCGCCGTCGTCGGCACGGGCGACGCGAGCCGCACCCTGGCCGACGGTCGCGAGGTCACCGTCTCGTGCGCCGAGGGCGACACCGGGTTCGTCTACGAGGGCCTGCTCGACTTCTCCGTCACCGAGACCGAGCTCGAGGAGATGCCCGAGGTCGGCACCAAGATCATGATGAACGTCGGCACGCCCGAGCAGGCGTTCGCGTTCTCGCGGCTGCCCAACGCCGGCGTCGGCCTGGCGCGCCTCGAGTTCATCATCAACCGCCAGATCGGCATCCACCCCAAGGCGCTGCTCGAGCTCGACACCCTCGAGCAGCCGCTGAAGGGCGAGATCGAGCAGACGATCGCCGCCTACCCCAGCCCGCGCGACTTCTTCGTCCAGCGCGTCGCCGAGGGCGTCTCGATGATCGCCGCGGCGTTCGCGCCCAACCCCGTCATCGTGCGGATGAGCGACTTCAAGTCCAACGAGTACGCCAACCTCGTCGGCGGCGAGCTCTACGAGCCGCACGAGGAGAACCCGATGATCGGCTACCGCGGAGCCTCGCGGTACCTGTCGCCGGACTTCGTCGACTGCTTCGCGATGGAGGCCGAGGCCCTGCGCCACGTGCGCGACACGATGGGCCTGACGAACGTCAAGATCATGATCCCGTTCGTCCGGACGGTGGCCGAGGCCGAGGGCGTCATCTCGCTGCTCGGCGAGCACGGCCTGGTGCGCGGCGAGAACGACCTGCAGGTGATCATGATGTGCGAGGTGCCGTCCAACGCGATCCTGGCCTCGGAGTTCCTCGAGCACTTCGACGGCTTCTCGATCGGGTCCAACGACATGACGCAGCTGACCCTCGGCCTGGACCGCGACTCCTCGCTCGTCGCGGGCTCCTTCGACGAGCGCGACCCCGCCGTCTCGTTCATGCTCGAGCGCGCCATCACCGCGTGTCGCGAGGCCGGCAAGTACGTCGGCATCTGCGGCCAGGGCCCCAGCGACCACCCCGACATGGCCCAGTGGCTCCTCGACCAGGGCATCGAGTCGATGTCCCTCAACCCCGACACCGTCGTCGACACCTGGCTCGCCCTCGCCAAGAGCCGCGCCTGAGCCGGTCCCCCAGAGCCTGTCCCCCGTGCCGTCGACGTCCGGGTTGTGCAACGCATCAGCGGCTGACGCGTTGAACAGCTCGGACCTCGACGACCACGGGGCCGGTTCAGTGGCTCCGTAGCCCCCGCCACACCCGCCGCAGGATCAGAGCACCGGCGAGCGCCACCACCGGCTCCTGGACGAGCCGACGGGGCGACTCGCGCTGGATGCGCTTGTGCCAGGCGTCCACCGCCGCGGGGAACGGCGAGCGGCCGAAGAACATCGTGCTGGGCTTGTCGGCGTCGGGCAGGCAGGCACCGACCATGCCGGCGACGACGGCCAGCCGACGGTCGCGCGGTGCCCGTGCGGCGACGGCGGCCATCGCCGTGGCGCCGACCAGCCCGTCGACCACGGCCACCGGCACGAAGATCTCCTCGTTGCCCCAGTGCGGCACCACGTCCATCGCGACGTGGGACGCCACCCCCATCGCGAACGCGGACACCGGCCCCGGCGCCGCCGTCCCGATCAGCGCACCGGCCAGGACGTGGTTGGTGATGAGCACGTCTCCGACGATAGGCACACGGTGGTCGTCGGCGCCGCACGTCGCCTCAGGCGGCGGTCGGGCCCGAGGTCACGTCCCCGGCCGCGGTGCGACAGGGTGGGGCCGTGGGTGACGTGCTGCTGGGGTTCTCGACCCTCGGTCTCGTCATCGGCACCGGGTTCCTCCTCGCGCACCTCGGGGTGGTGGACCTCGCGGCCCAGCAGGTGCTGTCGCGGGTGGCGTTCTACGTCGCCAACCCCGCGCTCCTGGTCACCGTGCTCGCCGGCAGCGACGTCGGGGCCGTGTTCTCCCTCGACGCCGCCGCGCTGGCCTTGGCGGTGGTGCTGACCGTCGGGCTGTACGTGCTCGTCGACCGCCTCGTGTGGCGCAGCGACCGGGGTGAGGCGACGATCGGCGCGCTGTCGGCGTCGTACGCCAACGCCGGCAACCTCGGCATCCCGGTGGCCGCCTACGTGCTGGGCGACGCCGCGCTCGTCGCGCCGCTCCTGCTGCTGCAGCTCGTGGTGATCCAGCCGATCGCCATCGTGCTGCTCGACTCGTCGGGCCGGGCCGGTCGCTCCTGGTACCGGGCGGTGCTCACGCCGCTGACCAACCCGCTCACGCTGGGCTCGATCCTCGGTGTCGTGCTCTCCGCGACCGACGCCACCCTGCCGCCCGTCGTGGACGACCCGCTGTCGCTCGTCGGCGGCATGGCGGTGCCCGGCGTGCTCGTCGCCTACGGCATCTCGCTGCGGCTCGGCCCCAAGCCGGGCGCCGGCGGCTCGGCCTGGCGGATCGCGATGATCACGGTGCTCAAGCTCGTCGTGCAGCCCACGGCGGCGTGGGCGATCGCCCGCTTCGTGTTCGACGCCGACGGCGCCTCGCTGTTCGCCGTCACCGTGCTGGCGGCGCTGCCGACCGCCCAGAACATCTTCGTCTACGCCACCCGCTACGACCGGGGCGTCGCGCTGAGCCGGGACGCGATCTTCGCGACGACGGTGCTGTCGGTGCCCGTCGTCATCACCGTCGCCGCCCTCCTCGGGTAGTCCGAGGAGGGCGGCGCGTGCGGTGCGGGACGGGTCAGCGGCGCTCGACCCCGTCGGGCAGCCCGTAGGCCACCTTCTTCTTGGCCGAGAACGTGCGAGCCTCGGGGTTCGGCACGTCGATGATGCGGGTGCTGCGGGCGAGCGTCAGCGTCAGGTGCGCCACCGCGTCGCCGTGGACGTGCAGCGCCTTGGTGTTGACGTTGGCGAGGTCGTCCTTGGCCGTGTGGTAGTTCGGGTCGTAGGTCAGGCCGGCCGTGCCGCCGAACAGCTGCTGCTCGGCCTCGGTCTTGGTGCCGTCGGCCCCGCTGAAGACACCGCCCGCAGCGACGCCGTTCTCGATGAACGCCTGGTAGTCCGAGCGGCCCGAGAACTCGGTGTCGACGACCGGCTGCTTGGTGGCCTTGAAGTACGAGCGGAACGCGTTCTCGGTCTCGATCGAGCCGGCCGGGATCGGGACGGTCGACTCGTACGTCGACTGGTCGGCGTCGTAGACCGACGTGACCCAGTTGGGCGAGCCCAGCATGTCGAAGTTCAGGTAGGTCGCGATGTCGTCCAGCGCGGCCGGGT
Source organism: Solicola agrisoli (assembly GCF_049059935.1). Taxonomy (NCBI): domain Bacteria; kingdom Bacillati; phylum Actinomycetota; class Actinomycetes; order Propionibacteriales; family Nocardioidaceae; genus Solicola; species Solicola agrisoli. Next base: position 60,780 of record NZ_JBMGQR010000002.1, read on the forward strand.
CGGTCTCGACCAGGTCGTTCACGTACTCGGTCGAGCCGATCAGGCCCAGCTCCTCGGCGCCCCAGAACGCGAAGCGGACCTTGTTCTTGAGGCCCTTCTGCTTGGGCAGCTGCAGCGCGGTCTCGAGCACCGCGGCGGCGCCGGTGCCGTTGTCGTTGGCCGCGACGGTGTCCTCGACGCCGTCGAGGTGGGCACCGAGCATCACGACGTTGTCCTCGTCGCCGCCCTTGGTCTCGGCGATGACGTTGAACGTCCGGCGGGTCTCGCGCAGCACCTGCAGGTCGACGGTGGCCGCCGTGCCCACCAGGCCGGCGAGGCGCTGGCCCTCGGCCTGGGTGATGCCGAGCGCCGGCGCGTAGTCCCCGGCGGGGTCGCCGAGCGTCGCGTTGAGCGGACCCGCCTCGTTGTTGGCGATCAGGACGGCCGCGGCGCCGGCGGCCTTGGCCACGGTGGCCTTCTGCCCGAAGGGGCACTCACCGCGGTTGACGACGACGATCTTGCCGGCGACGTCGGAGCCCGCGTAGGCGGCGGCGTCGCACCCGAGCGGCGTCGTCGGCACCGCCAGCGTCGAGCTCACACCACCGGTGGGCGTGCTCGGCGAGTAGGTCGCCGGGATGGCCTCGACGGCCGCACCGCCGACGGTCACCTCCTGCTTCTGCACCTCCTCGAACTCGAAGTCGAAGTACTGGCGCGTGGGCTTGTAGCCGGCCTCGCGCAGCTTGAACTCGACGTACCTGCCCGCCGCGTCGTAGCCCTCGGTGCCGGCGGCGCGATCGCCGTAGCGCTTGGCGGCCGCGTCCAGCTGCGTGAGGTGGGCGGTGAGCGACTTCGCGCTCACGGCCTTGCGGATCTTCTCGGTCGCCTTCAGCGTGTCGTCCTCGGCGGCCGCGGTGGCGGCCGTGGTGGGGGCGACGAGGCCGAGGCCCAGGAATGCCGCGGCCACCATGGCCACGGGGGTTCGACGTGCTCTCACAGGGGGTCTCCTCGAGTCGGGTGCACGGGGTGATGCCATCCCCTACCCGCTCGCCCACCCCCGAAACCAAGGTGCGCGGCGCAACGACCGGCTAGGCCGACCTGGCCTGCTTCGACGCCGTCTTCTTCGCCGCGGTCTTCTTGGCCGCCGTCTTCTTCGCCGGGGCCTTCTTGGCCGCCGCCTTCTTGGCGGGGGTCTTCTTCGCCGGGGCCTTCTTGGCGGGGGCCTTCTTCGCCCCGTCCGACCCCGACGACTTGGACCCGTCGATGCTCTTGCGCAGCGCCGCCATCAGGTCGATGACCTCGCCGTCGTCCTTCTCGTCCACCTCGCGGCGGATCACCTCGCCACCCTCGATCTTGGCGGTGACGAGCTGCTGGACGGCCTCGGCGTAGTGGTCCTCGTACTGGGTGGGGTCGAAGTCGGTGGCCAGGCTCTCGACGAGCGCGTCGGCCATCTGGACCTCCTTGGCCTTGAGCTCGACCTCGGTGTCGAGCACGTCGAACGCGGCCTCGCGGACCTCGTCGGGCCACAGCATGGTCTGCAGGACGATCGCCTTGTCGCGCACGCGCAGCACGGCCATCGACTCGCGCTGGCGGAGCGCCACGGTGACGACGGCGACGCGCTCGGTGCGCGTCAGGGCCTCGCGCAGCAGCACGTAGGGCTTGATCGCCTTGGGGTCGGGCTCGAGGTAGTAGCTCTTGTCGAGCCACATCGGGTCGATCGACTCGGCGGGCACGAACTCGCCGATCTCGATCTCCTTGCTGCTCGACAGCGGCAGCTGGTCGAGGTCGTCGTCGGTGAGCACGATCTGCTCGCCGCCCACCTCGATGCTCTTGGCGATCTGGCTGTACTCGACCTCCTCGCCGTCGGCCTCGGCCACGCGGCGGTACCGGACGCGGCTGCCGTCCGAGGCCCTGACCTGGTGGAACTTCATGTCGTGGCTGCCCGTGGCCGTGTAGAGGCTCACCGGGACGCTGACCAGCCCGAAGGCGACCGAGCCCTTCCACATCGCGCGCATCGTGTCTCCCTGGTGCCACACTGGGGCATGCCGTCCGCCGACCGCACGACCGTCGACGTCGAGGGCACCACGCTGCGCGTGAGCAACCTCGACAAGGTGCTGTTCCCCGCTGACGGTACGACCAAGTCGGACGTGATGCACCACTATCTGGTCGTGGCGGACGCGATCCTCGCCCAGCTCGCCGGCCGTCCGGCCACCCGCAAGCGTTGGCCCGACGGCACGGGCAAGGGCTCGTTCTTCGAGAAGAACGTCCCGCGGGGCGCCCCGGACTGGCTGCGCACCGTGGTCCTGGACTCCCCCGGCAGCAGCCGCGACCGCGAGCAGGTCACCTACCCGATCCTGGAGGACCGGGCCGGCCTGATCTGGGCGGCCAACCTCGCGGCGCTCGAGCTGCACACCCCGCAGTGGACGGTCGGCCCGCGCGGCGGCGTCCACTCCCCCGACCGCCTCGTCATCGACCTCGACCCCGGCGAGCCCGCGGGGCTGGCCGAGTGCGTCGAGGTGGCGCACCTGGTGCGCGAGCGGCTGGAGGCCGACGACTTCACGGTGGTGCCGGTCACGAGCGGCAGCAAGGGCATGCAGCTCTACGCCTCGGACGGGCAGCAGCGCGACGGCCTGACGTTCCGCGGCTACGCCCAGGAGCTGGCGACGTCGCTGGAGTCCGAGCGACGCGACCTGGTGCTGTCGAACATGAAGCGCGACATCCGCAAGGGCAAGGTGCTCCTGGACTGGAGCCAGAACACGCCGGCCAAGACCACCGTGACGCCGTACTCGCTGCGCGGTCGCGAGCGCGCCACCGTCGCGATGCCCCGCACCTGGGACGAGCTGGACTCCGACCTCGAGCAGGTGCACCGCACCGAGGTCGAGGACCGGATGGACGACCTCGGCGACCTGATGGAGCAGCTGCCGTAGCTCAGGGCTGCACCGCGGTGCGGCGGCACACCTCGTCCCACGGCGTGGGCGCCAGGCCCAGCTCGGCCTGCGCCGCCGACGAGTCGAGCACGTACGGACGCGTCCACTGGTACCGCAGCTCCTCGAGCTCGCGCATCATCGGCACCACCTTGCCCGCCGCCCAGGTGATCGGACGCGGGATCGCGCGCACGCGCACCGCGGGCTTGCCGACCGCGGCGAGCACGTCGTTGACGGCCTCGGTCTGCGTGCGGGGCGGGTTGGTGGGCACGTGCCAGACGCGTCCCCAGGCCTCGGGCCGGTCGACGACCGCCACGAGCGTGCGCGCCACGTCGCGGACGTCGGTGAAGGAGTGCGGCTGGTCGGGGTCGCCGAGCACCCGGACGTCCTTGCCCTGCAGCGCCGCGGGCAGCACGCGCGACACGTGCCCGTTGGTCCCGACGCCGGTGCCGACGTAGTCCGAGCCCCGCACCTCGAAGGCGTGCATCCGTCCCGCCCGGTGCGCGGCGAGCGCGTCGGCCCACATCCGGCTGCGCAGCACGGCCTTGTGGTCGGTGGCCGCGTCGGGCATGCCCTCGACCATCGGACGGTCGACGGGGCCGTAGGGGTACAGGTTGCCGGTGATCGCGAGCACGGCGCCGGTCTGCTCGGCCACCTGGTGCAGCGACGCCGCGAGCGGCGGCCACAGCTGCTCCCAGGTCGTGTAGTCGACGGGGTTCGCGGCGTTGTAGAGCGCGACGGCGCCCTCGACCCGCTCACGCAGGGCGACGGGGTCCGAGGCGTCGACGGCCTCGTGGCTGACGCCGGCGATGCCGGTGTCGCGACCCGAGCGGGTCAGCACCACCACCTCCCGGCCGGACGCGGCGAGCTGCGTGGCGACCTCGCGGCCCACCGGGCCGGCTCCGACGACGACGTGACGATCGGACATGGGATTCTCCGTTCAGGAACGAGAGCGGTGCTCTCTGCTGTCTCGAGACTCCCACCTTCGCCATCTGTGGTCAAGAGCAGTGCTCTCGTTTCTTGCCAGTGCTCTCGTGAACGGGCAGGATCGGTCCCGTGACCGACGCCCCCCGCACCGCCCGCGCCCGAGCCCGCGTGGAGATCACCGAGGAGATCCTCGCCTCGGCCCGCCGCCAGCTGGCGACCGTCGGGCCCGGCGGGCTGTCGCTGCGGGCGGTGGCCCGCGACGTCGGCATGGTGTCGTCGGCGGTCTACCGCTACGTCGCGAGCCGCGACGACCTCCTCACCGCCCTGATCGTGCGGGCCTACGACGAGCTGGGCGAGCACGTGGAGACCGCCGACGCAGCCGTCGCCGACCGCCAGGACCACCGCGCCCGGTGGACGGCGTCGTGCCGCGCCCTGCGCGGCTGGGCGCTGGCCCACCCGCACGACCACGCCCTGGTCTACGGCTCGCCCGTGATCGGCTACGCCGCCCCGCAGGACACCGTCCGCGCGGCCGTGCGGGTCGTCCTCGTGCTGGCGACGATCGCCGTCGAGGCCAACGCCGGACGGCCCGGCCGCCGACCGGTCCCCGACGCCCTGGCCGGCACCGCCGCCGCGGCCCGCGACGCCCTGGTGGAGCGCGGGCTGGACGCGGGCGACGTCGCCGACGACGTCGTCACCGCCGTCCTGCTGGCCTGGACGACGGTCGTCGGCACCGTCTCGTTCGAGCTGGCCGGCCACTACGTCGGGTCGGTGCAGGACGCCGACGCGTGGTTCGACGACGTCGTCGACCGGCTCGCCGACGCCGCTCTCGGCCCCGCCTGAGGGGCCGGACGACGGCTGTGGGTCGTCTCACGGGCCGTTGACTCACTACCTACGGCACCGTAACTTAGGGGGTACGTACCTACGCATCCGTAGGTTCTGGACCCACTGCCCCCACCACCGGAGGACGAGCCATGTCGACCGACCGTCTCCCCCGCCGGGGTCTGGCACGGCGGCTGCTCGCGACCCGCCTGGCCGACCACCTCACCGCGCCGCACGGCGTCGACCGCTTCCTGGAGCAGATCGACCCGATGCTGACGGTGCACCAGGTGCGCGGCATCGTCTCGGAGGTCGTCCACGAGACCGGCGCGGCCAGCACCGTCGTGCTCGCCCCGAACGACGCCTGGACCGGCTTCAGGCCGGGCCAGCACGTCCAGTTCGGCGTCGAGGTCGAGGGCAAGCGCCGCATCCGCTGCTTCTCGGTGTCGAGCTCGACCGCCCGCGCCGACGGCCGCTTCAGCGTCACCGTCAAGGCGCACGACGACGGCTACGTCTCGCAGTACCTGCACCGGCAGATGACGCCGGGCACCCGGGTCTACCTGTCCGAGGCCGAGGGCGAGTTCGTGCTGCCCGAGGTCGTCCCCGACGACCTGCTGCTGCTGAGCGGCGGCAGCGGCATCACCCCGGTGATGTCGATGCTCCGCAGCCTGCGCGACGTCGGTCACGACCGTCCGGTGACGTTCCTGCACTACGCCCGCACCCCGGACGACGAGATCTTCCGCGGCGAGCTCGACGAGATCGCCGCCACCTGCCCCTGGGCCACCGTGCGTCGCGTCTACACCCGCGAGCCCGGCCGGGGCGACCTGCAGGGCCGCTTCACCGCCGCGCACCTGGAGGCCCTCGGTCTCGAGCCGGCCACCACGCCCACCTGGGCGTGCGGTCCAGCGGGCCTGATCGAGACCGTCCGCAAGGTCTACGCCGAGGCCGGGGCCGAGCAGATGCTCGCCGTCGAGTACTTCAAGGTCCCTTCGGTCGACCTCGACGCCGCCGATGCGACCGGGACCCTGTCGCTCGACCTCAGCGGGCGCGACGTGCCCAACGACGGCCGCACCATCCTGGAGCAGGCCGAGGAGGCCGGTCTCACGCCGGAGTTCGGCTGTCGCAGGGGCATCTGCCACACGTGCACCGTCAGGAAGAAGCACGGTGCGGTGCGCAACGTGCTCTCCGGCGAGGTCCGCGCCGACACCGACGAGGACATCCGCATCTGCGTCAACAAGCCCGTCGGCGACGTCTGCGTCTCCCTCTAGCCAGCTCCTCACTCCCCCTCCATCCCGCGACGGAAGGACCAGCCCCGTGCTCACCACCCTGCTCAACATCGGCAAGGGCCCCGTGCCCAGCGCCAGCGCCCACGACGAGCGCCCCAAGCCCCTGGTCTCCGAGACCGACCCGACGCGTCGCGCCACCGTCGGCCTGGACCGCCTCACCTACGAGCAGCTCGACGAGCTCGCGGCCGAGCTGGACGCGATCCGTCAGCGCGTGCTGGACGACCTCGGCCAGGAGGACGCCGACTACATCCGCAGGGTGGTCAAGGTGCAGTCCGGCCTGGAGATCGCCGGGCGCGCCCTGATGTTCCTGCCGTTCGTCCCGCCGGCCTGGCTCGCGGGCGTCGCGAGCCTCTCGCTGGCCAAGATCCTGGACAACATGGAGATCGGCCACAACGTCATGCACGGCCAGTACGACTGGATGAACGACCCCGCACTGAACTCCAAGCAGTTCGAGTGGGACATCGTCGGTCCGGCCAAGGGCTGGCAGCAGACGCACAACTACGAGCACCACACGTTCACGAACATCCACGGCAAGGACCGCGACATCGGCTACGGCCTGGTGCGCATCGACGAGGACCAGCCCTGGCACCCGGTCTACCTCGCCAACCCGCTGCTGGCGTTCGGCCTGATGTTCATCTTCGAGTGGGGCGTGATGCTCCACGACCTCGAGCTCGACAAGCTGCAGTCGGGCGAGGAGACCTGGGCCGAGGTCAAGGCCCGCAACGCGGGCACCCTGGCGAAGATCCGCCGCCAGGTGCTCAAGGACTACGTCCTGTTCCCCGCCCTGACCGGCCCGTTCTTCCTCTCCACCCTGGCGGGGAACTTCAGCGCCAACATCGTCCGCAACATCTGGGCGTTCAACGTGATCTTCTGCGGCCACTTCCCGGCCGACGTCGAGACGTTCAGCGAGGAGTCGGCCGAGAACGAGTCGCGCGGCCAGTGGTACCTGCGCCAGGTGCTGGGGTCGGCCAACATCTCGGGCTCCAAGGTCTTCCACATCCTCACCGGCAACCTGAGCCACCAGATCGAGCACCACCTGTTCCCCGATATCCCGTCGCGCCGCTACCCCCAGATCGCCCCGGAGGTCCGCGAGATCTGCGACCGCTACGGCCTGACCTACAACACCGGCCCGCTGACCAGGCAGATCGGCAGTGTCGCCAAGAAGCTCTTCACGCTCGGCCTGCCCCCGCGCAAGGGCTCGTCCGCCACGGCGCAGACCCCCCGCGCCGACGCCGACCTGGCCGCCTGAGGGACCCATCCACGCCCCCCGCGGGCGCGAAGTACACACGTGGTTGTGTGGTGGACCCGCACGGACGACGCACCCTCCCCGGTGCGTCATCCGTGCGGGTCGTTTCTCGTCCTAAGTGAGTAGAAAAGTAGGTAGTGTGTGATGGTGCACGACAGCAGCCCGACGGGGTCCCGTCCCAGCGTCGCGGTGATCGGGTCCGGCGTCTCGGGCCTGACGGCGGCCTACCTGCTGCGCGACACCCACGACGTCACGCTGCTCGAGTCCGACGACCGCCTCGGTGGCCACGCGCACACCCACCAGGTGGCCACGCCCACCGGCACGATGGGCGTCGACTCGGGCTTCATCGTCCACAACGACCGCACGTACCCGTACCTGCGCCGCCTGTTCGACGAGCTCGACGTCGAGGTGCACCCCACCGAGATGTCGATGAGCATCCAGTGCACCCGCACCGGCCTGGAGTACGCGGGCGGACGCGGCGCCAAGGGCATCTTCGCGCAGCGCCGCCGCGCGGCCGACCCCCGCTTCCTCGCCCTGCTGGCCCAGGTCAAGCGGTTCCAGGTGCTCGCCGGCAGGCTGCTCGACGACCCCGACGGCGACGACTCCCTGACCTACGGCGAGTTCCTGCGCCGGCACCGGTTCGGCTCCTACTTCACCAGCTACTACGCGATCCCCGTGGTGTCGTGCGTGTGGTCGTCGGGGCACGACATAGCGCTCGAGTACCCCGCCCGCTACCTGTTCGAGTTCCTGCGGCACCACGGGTTCCTGAGCCTCGGTGACTCCCCGCAGTGGTTCACCGTCGTCGGCGGCTCGGGCACGTACGTCGACAAGGTCGCCGCGGCCCTCACCGACGTCCGTCGCTCGACCGGCGCCACCCGCGTGCTGCGCGACGCCGACGGCGTCACCGTCGACGACGCCCGCGGCGGCTCGCAGCGATACGACCAGGTGCTGCTGGCCACGCACGCCGACGACGCGCTCGCGCTGCTCGCCGACGCGACGCCCGACGAGAAGCGGGTGCTGGGCGCGTTCGAGTACTCCCAGAACGAGACCGTCCTGCACACCGACGCGAGCCTGCTGCCCACCGCGCCGCAGGCCCGCGCCGCCTGGAACTACCGCACCGACGGCGGACGTCGCGAGGCGCGCACCCAGGTGACGTACTGGATGAACAAGCTGCAGGGCCTGCCCGGCGACGAGCAGTACCTGGTGACGCTCAACGCCACCGACCGCATCGACCCCGCCAGCGTCGTCGCGACGATGCAGTACACGCACCCGATCTACACGCCGGCCTCGGTCGCCGCCCAGCGCGAGCTCGACTCCGTCACCACCGGACGCACCGCGTTCGCCGGCGCGTACCACGGCTGGGGCTTCCACGAGGACGGCTGCCGCTCGGGGGTGCGCGCCGCGCAGGCCATCGGGGGCTCGCGCTGGTGAGCGCCACGACCGCCGCCCTCGGCACCCTGCCGCAGGTGCCGGCCCTCGTCGAGGGCACGGTCGGGCACACGCGGCGCACGCCCCTGCGTCACCGATTCGACTACCGCGTCTACCAGTGGCTCGTCGACGTCGACGACCTCCCGCGCCTGCGCTGGCCGCTCCGCGCGTTCTCGTCGTTCTCGGCCCGCGACCACATGGGCGACCCCGAACGCACCATCCGCCAGAACATCGACGCCTACTGCGCGCTGCACGACGTCGACCTCACGGGCGGGCGGGTGCTCATGCTGGCCAACGCCCGCGTGCTCGGCCACACCTTCGACCCGCTCAGCGTGTTCTGGTGCCTGCGCCCCGACGGCTCGCTCGCCTGCATCGTCGCCGAGGTCCACAACACCTACGGCGAGCGGCACGCGTACCTGCTGCGCCCCGACGAGCAGGGTCGCAGCAGCACCGACAAGGCGTTCTACGTCTCGCCGTTCTTCACCGTCGACGGCCGCTACGACCTGCAGTTCCGGCTCGGCGAGGACCAGGTGTCCTCGACGATCGTGCTGCGGCAGGGCGAGGGCGGTGACGCCGTCTTCAGCGCCACCTTCCGCGGCCGTCCGCGTCCCCTGCGCACGCGCCGCCTGGTGCGTCTGCTCATCTCGCAGCCCCTGATGACCCATCGGGTGAGCCTGCTGATACGAATCCATGGCGTCTGGCTGTGGTTGCGACGACTTCCCGTCGTGCCCCGCCGTCCCCATGACCACCAGGAGGGTGTCACGTGACCGCAGAGCTGAGCCCCTACACCGACGTCTCGCCCGAGCGCTGGCCCGACGTCGCGCGCGTGCCCGACGTCCCGGCCAAGGCCCGGATCACCGAGGCGATCGTGCGTCAGGCCGTGTCCGGCCTCCCGGTGCGGGTCAGCTTCCCCGACGGCACCACCTGGGGCGCCGGCAGCGCCTCGGCGCCGGAGATGCTGCTCGTGCGTCCGCGCGAGTTCTTCTCCCGTCTGGCCGCCGACTTCCGCTCGGGCTTCGGCGAGGCCTACATGGCCGGCGACTGGGTCGAGGGGCAGCACACCGACCTGGCCGACCTGCTCTCGCCGTTCGCGGCGCGGATGGCGAGCCTCGTGCCCCGTCCGCTGCAGGCGTTCCGCAAGCTCGTCGACACCGCGATCCCGCACAGCACCCGCAACACCGTCGAGGGCTCCCGCGACAACATCCAGGCGCACTACGACCTGTCCAACGACCTGTTCGCCGAGTTCCTCGACCCGACGATGACGTACTCCTCGGCCTGGTTCGCCGACGAGGACGACGACCTCGAGCGGGCGCAGGAGCGCAAGATCGACGGCATGCTCGACTACGCCCGGGTGGGCGAGGGCACCCGCGTGCTCGAGATCGGCACCGGCTGGGGGGCGCTCGCGATCCGCGCCGCCGCCCGTGGCGCCCAGGTCGTCACGATCACGATCTCGCACGAGCAGGCGGCGCTGGCCCAGGAGCGCATCGACGCCGCCGGGCTGAGCGACCGCGTCGAGGTGCGGCTCCAGGACTACCGCGAGGTCACCGGCGAGTTCGACGCCATCCTCAGCGTCGAGATGATCGAGGCGGTGGGCGAGGAGTACTGGCCCACCTACTTCTCCACCATCGACCGCCTGCTGGCGCCCAACGGCCGGGTCTCGATCCAGGCGATCACCATGGCGCACGACCGCTACCTCACCACGCGCCGCTCCTACGGCTGGATCCAGAAGTACATCTTCCCCGGCGGCCTCATCCCCTCGCTCACCGCGATCGACGAGGTGCTGGCCGAGCACACCGACCTGTACGTGCAGGAGCGCCGCGACCTCGGCGTCCACTACGCCGAGACGCTGCGCCAGTGGCGTGCACGGTTCGAGGAGCGCCGCGGCGCGGTCGCGCAGCTGGGCTTCGACGACGTGTTCCACAAGATGTGGCGGTTCTACCTCGCCTACTGCGAGGCGGGCTTCCGCACCGAGTACATCGGCGTCAGCCAGCTGGCCATCGGCCGCCGGCCGTCCTTCGTGGGCTGACCGGCCGCTCAGACCGCGCGCGTCACGGCGGTGATCCGCTCGACGGCCGAGCCGAGGTCGTCCACCAGCTCGACGCGGAAGTCGTCGTGGGAGCGCTCGACGACGTCCTGGGACCACCCCGGTCCGCCGACGAGCACCGTCAGCGGCCACGTCACGTCCGCGAACGCACGCCACGCGTGGTCGACCCGCGGGCGGGCGAGCGACGACCACAGGAACACCACCCCGGGCCGCACCCGGTGCACCATGTCGGTCAGGGCCTGCACCGGCAGGCGACCGCCGAGGGAGTAGCAGGCGGCACCGTCGGCGGCCAGCGCCGCCTCGGCGGCCAGGAGCGGCAGCGCGTGCTGGTCGTCCTCGGCGCTCGCGAGCACGACGGGCGTCGCGCCCATGTCGTTGGGTCGGCGGCTGCGGATGACCGTGCGCAGCTCGGAGGCGAGGCGCTCGCTGGCCAGGTGCTCGGAGTCGACGCCCAGGGTGCCGTCGAACCACCGGTCGCCGACCGTGCCCAGCGCCGGGGCGATCACCCGCGTCCACGCGTCGACCACGCCCATCTCGGACATCGTGCGGGAGTAGACGCGGCTGAGGCCGAGCGCGTCGAGGTCCTCGGCCGCGGCGAGGATGGCCTCGATCGCGACGGTCGGGGCGACGTCGGCGACGAGGCGGTCGTCGGCGTCGGACTGCTCGGGGACGACGAGCGCGCTCGCGAGCCCGTCGGGGTCGAGCGAGAGGGCGACGCGTGCCGCGGCCTGCGGCGGGACGCCGCGCGTGACGAGGCGACCCATCAGCTGGACGCGGGAGACGTCCTCGTCGTTGTACCGGCGGTGACCTCCCTCGGTGCGCTGCGAGGGACCGATGCCGTAGCGGCGCTCCCAGGTGCGCAGCGTGGGGGTGGCGATCCCGACCCGGACGGAGACCGCGCCGACCCCCCACATCAGGACGAGGTCGGAGCCGTCGTCCGCGGGTGCGTCGACCTGCGGCGACGTGTCGGTCTCGCTGCTCACGTCCGGCGTCCTCCTGGTCTGCGATGCACGTGCTGGGGCCAGCATGCCAGGCGGGACAGGGCTCCCGAGACGGTACCGCTCACAGCGTCGCGAGAAATCAATCGCGCGAACTTGTTCAGAACCTCTTGCGCGGCGAACCACATCTGACTAAGTTTCGAATCGGTTTCACCTTCTCGGTCCTCCAATTGACGGAGGCCGGCCACCCACTCGGACAGGGGGCCCACCATGGCCAGCATCGCTCGACTGCCCATGCCGCTGATGGACCTCTACGAGTGGCAGTACGACGGTGCGTGCACCGAGGCCGATCCGGAGACCTTCTTCTCCCCCGAGTCCGAGCGCGGGCCCCGCCGCCACGCCCGCGAGGCCGCGGCCAAGTCGTTCTGCGCCCGGTGCCCCGTGGTCGAGTCGTGCCTCAAGCACGCGCTCGAGGTGCGCGAGCCGTACGGCGTCTGGGGCGGGCTCACCACCGGCGAGCGCGCCGGCGTGCTGCAGCGCCGCGCCGTCGGCTGAGTCGGCTCAGCCCCAGAACACCCGCTCGACCACCGCGTGCGCGTGCCGCGTGGCGCGCAGGTAGTCGTCGACCATTCGCTCGGTCTCGTCCGGGCGGTACCCCATGAGGTACGCGACGCCCGCGCGGTCGCCGTTCTGCTCGACCATCGACTCCGCCGGACGCGAGCGCATCAGCACCACGGCATTGCGGATGCGGCTGACGATGCGCCACGCGTGCTCCAGCGCCTCGGCGTCGGGCTCGGTCACCAGGCCCGCCTCGCACGCGGCCCGCAGCGCCGCGATGGTCTCGGTGGTGCGCAGCCCGGGCACCTCGTGCGCGTGCTGCATCTGCAGCAGCTGCACCGTCCACTCCACGTCGGCGAGCCCGCCGCGTCCGAGCTTGAGGTGGGTCGCGCGGTTGGCACCGCGCGGCAGCCGCTCGGCGTCGATCCGGGCCTTGATCCGGCGCACCTCGCGCACGTCGTCGGGGCTGGTGCCGGCCTCGGGCCAGCGCAGGGGGTCGATGAGTGCACCGAACCGCTCCCGCAACCCCTCGTCGCCGATCACCGGGTCGGCGCGCAGCAGGGCCTGCGCCTCCCACACCGCCGACCAGCGCTCGTAGTAGGCGGCGTAGGACGCCAACGACCGCACCAGCGGGCCCTGCCGGCCCTCGGGCCGCAGGTCGGCGTCGACCGCGAGCGCGGGGTCGCCGGCGGGCAGCGCGAGCGTGCGTCGGACCTCGGCGGCGATCCACAGCGCGGCGGTCGACGCCTCCTTCTCCTCGGCTCCCTCCACCGGTTCGTGGACGAACATGACGTCCGCGTCCGACCCGTAGCCGACCTCGTGCCCGCCGAGCCGGCCCATGACGACGATCGCCATCCGTGTCGGGAGCTCGCCGCCGCGGGACTCCGCGGCGGCCCGCGACGCGGCCGCGAGGGAGGCCGACAACGTGGCGATGGAGACGTCGCTGAGCGCACGGCCGGACTCGACGACGTCGAGCCGGTCGAGGACGTCGGCGATGCCCACCCGCGAGAGCTCGCGTCGCCGCACGCGGCGGACGGCGCGGACGGCCTCGGCGGCGTCCTCGTGGCGACCGGCCGCGGCGTGCATCTCGGTGAGCAGGGACTCGCGGCCGCGTGGCCGCAGCTCCTCCTCGTGGCCGAGCATCGCGACGGACTCCGGCGCCCGCAGCAGCAGGTCGGTGACGTACGCCGACGACGCGAGGACGTGGGCCAGCTGGGCGGCGCCCTCGTCCTCGTCGCGGAGCTTGCGCAGGAACCAGTGCGACGAGCCCAGGCTGTCGGAGATCCGGCGGAACGCGAGCAGCCCGGCGTCGGGATCGGGCGCCTCGGCGAACCAGGCGAGCATGGCCGGCAGCAGGTTGCGCAGGATCGACGCGCGACGCGAGACGCCCGACGTCAGCGCCGAGATGTGCGCGAGCGCGCCGCGGGGGTCGCTGTAGCCGAGCGCGACCAGCCGGGCCTGCGCGGCGTCCGTGGTGAGCCGCAGCCCGTCCGCCGGGAGCGAGGCCACGGCCTCCAGCAGCGGGCGGTAGTAGAGCTTGTGGTGCAGGCGCCCCACCTCGCGGCCGTTGGCGCGCCACTCCTTGACGAGGTTCTCGCCCGGGTCACCGCGGAAGCCCATGCTGCGACCGAGGCGCCGCAGCTCGTCGGGGTCGTCGGGCACCAGGTGGGTGCGCCGCAGGTGCGTCAGCTGGATGCGGTGCTCGAGCGTGCGCAGGAAGTCGTACGCCTCGCGCATGCGGGCACCGTCCTGCCGGCCGACGTAGCCGTGCTCGGTGAGGGCGTCGAGGGCCGCCATCGTGTTGGCGGCACGGATCCGGTCGTCGGCGCGTCCGTGCACCAGCTGCAGGAGCTGCACGGCGAACTCGACGTCGCGCAGGCCGCCGGGGCCGAGCTTGAGCTCGCGGTCGATCCGGTCGGCGGGGATGTGGTCGACGACGCGGCGCCGCATCGCGCGGGTGTCCTCGACGAAGTGCGGACGGGTGCTCGCCTCCCAGACCATCGGCGACAGCGCGTCGACGTACGCCTGCCCGAGGTCGGTGTCGCCCGCGACCGGACGCGCCTTGAGCAGCGCCTGGAACTCCCAGGTGCGGGCCCAGCGCTCGTAGTAGGCGACGTGGCTGTCGAGGGTGCGCGTGAGCGGGCCGGTCTTGCCCTCGGGCCGCAGGTTGGCGTCGACCTCCCAGATCGTGCCCTCGGCGGTGCGCTCGGAGCAGTGCCGCATCATCGCGCCGGCCAGGCGGGTGGCCGCGCGCCGCGCGCGGTCGTCGTCGCCGCCCTCGGGGGTCTCGTGGACGAAGACCACGTCGACGTCGCTGACGTAGTTGAGCTCGCGTCCGCCCGTCTTGCCCATCGCGATGACCGCGAGCCGGCAGGCGTCCGCCGCGTCGGGGTCCTTCTCCTGCGCGATGCGCAGCGACGCCGACAGCGTGACGGCGGCGAGATCGGCGAGCTCGGCGGCGGTCTGCTCGAACGCGACCAGGCCCACGAGGTCGCGGGCGGCCACCGACACCAGCGCGCGGTGGTACGCGACGCGCAGCGCGTCGGGGTCGTGGACGTCGTCGAACAGCTCGGCCAGCTCCGCGGCGTCACGCGGCGACGGCGACAGCCTCGCGGCGGACAGGTCGTCCACGACGTCGGGATGGCGCACCAGGAACGTCCCGAGCGCCTCGCTCAGCCCCGTGACGAGGGCGAGGTTCTCGGTGAGCTGCGGGTCGTCGACGAGCCGCTGCACGAACGCACCGGGCTCCCCCAGCCCGGCGAGCGCGACCACCGTGGCCAGGGCCCAGTCGGGGTCGGCCGCCCGCGCGATGCGCTGCAGCGTCTCGTCCGGGACGTCGCCCAGCACCTCCAGCGCGTCCGCGGCGTCACGTGCGGTGAACCCGAGTCGGCTGAGGAATCCGGTGGACGGCACCCCGGCAGGTTACGCCGCCGACACATCCCGGACCCCTCTGGCGTCCGGCGCCGTCCTGGCAAGGCCGACGAGCGAAGCTGGGCGGTGTTTGCCCTGCGATGCGAGGAGAACGCCGCCAGGGCGGCGCCGGACGTCAGAGGAGGGGCATCATGCGGTCGAGCTCGAACTGGGTGACCTGGGAGCGGTAGTCGTGCCACTCGGCGCGCTTGTTGCGCAGGAAGAAGTCGAACACGTGCTCGCCGAGGGTCTCGGCGACGAGCTCGGACCCCTCCATCAGCCGGATGGCCTCGTCGAGGTTGCGGGGCAGGGGCGCGATGCCCAGGGCGCGGCGCTCGCGCTCGCTGAGCGAGTCGACGTCGTCCTCGGACTCCGGCGGCAGCTCGTAGCCCTCCTGGATGCCCTTCAGGCCGGCGCTGAGCAGCAGCGCGTAGGCCAGGTAGGGGTTGCAGGCCGAGTCGATCGAGCGGTGCTCGACGCGGGCCGACTGCCCCTTGTGCGGCTTGTACATGGGCACGCGCACGAGCGCGGAGCGGTTGTTGTGGCCCCAGGAGATGTACGACGGCGCCTCGCCGCCGTAGATCAGGCGCTTGTAGGAGTTCACCCACTGGTTGGTGACCGCGGTGATCTCGGGCGTGTGGTGCAGGATGCCGGCGATGAACGCGCGGCCGGTGCGCGAGAGCTGGTACTCCGCGCCGGCCTCGTAGAACGCGTTCTCGTCGCCCTCGAACAGCGACATGTGGGTGTGCATGCCCGAGCCGGGGTGGTCGGTGAGCGGCTTGGGCATGAACGAGGCCCAGATGCCCTGCGAGAGCGCGACCTCCCGCACGACGGTGCGGAACGTCATGATGTTGTCGGCCGTGGAGAGCGCGTCGGCGTAGCGCAGGTCGATCTCCTGCTGGCCCGGGCCGCCCTCGTGGTGGCTGAACTCCACCGAGATGCCCATCGCCTCGAGCATGGTGATGACCTCGCGGCGGAAGTCCTGGCCGCCGCCGCGCGCGGTGTGGTCGAAGTAGCCCGAGTCGTCGATCGGCACGGGCTTGTCACCGGCGGCCGGCTTGCCCTTGAACAGGAAGAACTCGATCTCGGGGTGGGTGTAGAAGGTGAAGCCGGCCTCGGCGGCGCGGCCGAGCGCACGCTTGAGCACGTGGCGCGGGTCGGCGTACGACGGGCTGCCGTCGGGCATCGCGATGTCGCAGAACATGCGCGCGGTGGCGGGCGTCTCGCCGCGCCACGGGAGGATCTGGAACGTCGCCGGGTCGGGCTTGGCGAGCATGTCGGCCTCGTGCACGCGGGCGAAGCCCTCGATCGCGGAGCCGTCGAAGCCGATGCCCTCGTCGAAGGCGCCCTCGAGCTCGGCGGGCGCGACGGCCACCGACTTCAGGGAGCCCAGCACGTCGGTGAACCACAGCCGCACGAACCGCACGTCACGCTCCTCGAGCGCACGCAGCACGAAGTCCTCTTGCTTGCCCATGGCAGCAGTCTGCCCGACGGACCCCCTGACTACGCTGACGGCATGCCTCAGCTGCGTCTCGCCCTCGCCCAGGTGAACACCCGCGTGGGCGACCTCGCCGGGAACGCCGAGATCGTCGTCGAGCGGTGCCGCCAGGCGCACCAGGCGGGAGCGCACCTCGTCGTCTTCCCCGAGATGGCGCTCACCGGGTACCCGATCGAGGACCTCGCCATGCGCGCCACGATCATCCGCGCCTCGCAGGAGACGGCCGTCGCGGTCGCCGCCCGTCTGGCCGAGGAGGGCATGGGCGACCTCGTCGCCGTCGTGGGCTTCCTCGACCGCGACGACGAGATGGCCGACGCGCCGGGCGTCCCCAAGAACGCGCCGCTCAACTCGGTCGCGGTCATGCACGGCGGACGGATCGTCGCGCGGCAGGCCAAGCACCACCTGTGGAACTACGGCGTGGGCGACGAGATCCGCAACTTCGTCCCCGGCCACACGATCAACGTCGTGCAGGTGCACGGCGTCGACGTCGCGATCGCGATCTGCGAGGACCTGTGGCGCGACGGCCCGTCGGCCGCCGCCAAGGCCGCCGACGCGGCGCTGCTCGTCGTCCCCAACGGGTCGCCGTACGAGGCCGACAAGGACGACGTCCGGCTCGACCTGTGCGCGCGGCGCGCGGTCGAGGGCTCCTGCGCGCTGGCGTACGTCAACCTCGTGGGCGGTCAGGACGAGCTGGTCTTCGACGGCGACTCGATCGTCGTCGACGCCGAGGGTCGGCTGGTCGCGCGGTCGCGCCAGTTCGTCGAGGAGCTGGTGCTCGCCGACCTCGACCTCCCCGCCGCCACCCCGACGATGCCCGGCGCCGACGAGCGCTTCGGCGGTCTGCGCATCCAGCGCACCATCGTCTCGTCCGAGCCGGTGCCGGCGTACGAGCCGCAGGCCCAGGAGGTCGTCCCCCGCCTGGACTCGCTGGCCGAGCGGTGGCACGCCCTGGTCCTCGGCCTGCGCGACTACGTCGAGAAGAACGGCTTCCGCAGCGTGCTGATGGGCCTGTCGGGCGGCATCGACTCCACGCTCGTCGGCGCGATCGCCGTCGACGCGCTGGGGGCCGACCGGGTGTTCGGCGTCTCCAACCCGAGCGACTGGTCCACCGAGCACTCCCGCACCGACGCCGCCGAGCTCGCCCGCCGCACGGGGCTGACGCTCGACACCGTGCCGATCGCGCCCATCTTCGACGCCTACCAGTCGGCGCTGCACGTCGACGGCCTGGCCGAGGAGAACCTCCAGGCGCGCGTGCGCGCGGTGATCTGGATGGCGCTGTCGAACCAGCACGGGCACCTGGTGCTGGCGTGCGGCAACAAGTCCGAGCTCGCCACCGGCTACTCCACCATCTACGGCGACGCCGTCGGCGGCTACGCCCCGATCAAGGACGTCCCCAAGACCCTGGTCTGGGAGCTGTCGCGCTGGCGCAACGCCGAGGCCGAGCGTCGCGGCGAGACCCCGCCCATCCCCGAGAACGCGATCAGCAAGCCCCCGTCGGCCGAGCTGCGCCCCGGCCAGCTCGACTCGGACTCGCTGCCCGAGTACGACCTGCTCGACGGCGTGCTCGACGCGTACGTCGAGCGGGGGCTCGGCGCGGAGGACGTCGTCGCCGAGGGCTTCGACCGCGAGCTCGTGCAGCGCGTCGTCACGCTGGTGGACCGTGCCGAGTACAAGCGCCGTCAGTACCCGCCGGGCCCCAAGATCTCGCGCCGCAACTTCGGCCGCGACCGCCGCGTCCCCATCACCAACGCCTGGCGCGAGCAGCAGTAGCCCGGCAGGGGCTCACCCACCACTATCCGGCCGTGGGTGGTGGGTGAGCCACCGCGGGTGGTGGGTGACGCACCGTCGCCGCCAGTGGCTGGCGCGGAGGTCGGGAGAGGCGCAGCGAGGACGCGCGTGGTCCTCGATGCGCTCTGGTCCCAGCCGGCGGTGGCGGACCCACGACGCACGGTGCCGCACCCACGACTGACCGCCGAGAAGTGGTGGGTCAGGCACCGCCGAGGACTGACGGCGGTGGTTGGGACACCGCCGGGGCGGGGGTCAGGAGTAGTGGAGCAGGCGGGGTGCGCGGGCGTGCTCGGCCAGCTGCTGCAGGCCGCGGACGATGCCGCCGGCGAGGTCGTCGGCCAGGAACGAGCCCTGCATGCCCAGGGCGGCGAGGGCGACAGCACCGTCGCCGAGGACGCGGCGCACCGCGGTGCCGGTGACGATCTCGAGCGCGCGGGCGTCGGGGTCGACCAGGACCAGCACCGCGTTGGCGGGGTCGGCCATGGCCGCGTGCTGGCGCTCGGCGGTGGCACGGGGCGAGTCGCCGCCGTGGCCGATGACCACGCCGAAGCTGCGGCCGCTGACCTGCTCGGCCTCCTGCACGGCGTAACGCACCAGCCGGCGCTGCGCCTCGGTCAGCTCACCACGTGGCACTGGCACCACCGGTGGAGCCCGCGCGCGCGTCGGTGCCCTCGTCGCGCTGCTCGGCGGCCCCGACCTCGCCGAAGCGCTGCTCGCTGGGCTCGAGCTCCTGGCCGAGGTTGGGGCGCGGATAGGTCTTGTGCTTGCCGATCAGGCCGAGCATGCCGATGAGCACGAACAGCACGATGGGCACCGCCACGAAGACGATGACCACGTAGAGCGTCGAGAGGTTCTCGCCCGCGGCCCACGTGGTGGGCTCGTCGGCCGACGCGAGGGCCGGCAGCGCGACCACCTGCGTGGCGACGGCGGCCGCGACAGCGGCGGGGACGGTCCAGCGGGGCTTCGTCGAGGGCCTCATGGCGCCATCATACCGACGGCTCCGCGCCCTACGCTGGCCCGATGGCCGACCTGCACGAGCTCGACGCCCACGCCCTCGCCGCCGCCTACCGCCGCGGCGACACCACCCCCACCGAGGTGGTCGACCACCTCCTCGAGCGGGTCGGTCGGCTCGACGCCGCGGTCGGTGCGTTCGTCACCGTCACCGCCGACGACGCACGCCGTCGTGCCGCCGAGGCCACCGCCGCGTTCGCGGGCGACCACGACGACCTCGCGCCGCTGCTCGGCGTGCCCACCGCGATCAAGGACCTCAACCTGACGGCCGGCGTGCGCACCACCTTCGGCTCGGCCGTCATGCGCGACCACGTGCCGAGGTTCTCCGACGCCGTCGTGACCAACCTCGAGGCCGCCGGCCTGATCAGCCTGGGCAAGACGAACACGCCCGAGTTCGGCAGCCCCTGCTACACCGAGCCCGACGTCGCCCCGCCCGCGCGCACCCCGTACGACCTGACGCGCAGCGCCGGCGGGTCCTCCGGCGGGGCGGGCGCCGCGGTCGCGGCCGGGCTCGTCCCCCTCGCGCACGGCTCGGACGGCGGCGGCTCGATCCGCATCCCGGCGAGCGTCTGCGGCCTCGTCGGGCTCAAGCCCAGCCGCGGGCGCATCTCCCGCGCCCCCGTCTACGGCGACGTCACGGGCCTGTCGACGTCGGGCTCGCTCGCCCGCACCGTCCGCGACGCCGCGGTGCTCCTCGACGTCATGGCGGCCCGCGTGCCCGGCGAGGCGCTGCGCGCGGCCCCCACGCCCGACGGCGCGAGCTGGCGCGCGTGGTGCGACCGCGACCCCGGCCGGCTGCGGATCGCCCGCTTCGTCGCGCCCGTGATCGCCGACGTCGAGGTCGACGCGCAGGTCGTCGCGGCGTGGGAGGAGGCCTCGCGCCTGCTCGAGGGCCTCGGCCACGAGCTCGTCGACGTCGACCCGCCGCTCGCCCCCACCACCGTGCCCGCGTTCGAGACCGTCTGGGCCGTGAGCGCCACGATGTCGCCGGTGCCGCCGGAGGCCGAGACGCAGCTGCGTCCGCTGAGCCGGTGGCTCCGCGAGCGCGGACGGGCCGCGTCGGCCACCGACCTCGCCCAGGCCCTGCTCGCGATGGGCCAGGCGGGTGCGCGTGCCGTCGCCGCGATGGACCCGTTCGACGCCGTGCTCACGCCGACGCTCGGGCAGCTGCCCGCGCCCGTCGGCGGCATCCGCGACGACGCCGACCCCGAAGCCGACTTCGCGGCGCAGAAGGCCTTCACCCCCTACACGGCGGCGTGGAACGTCACGGGCATGCCGGCGGTGTCGCTGCCGACGGCGTGGTCGACCGAGGGCCTGCCCATCGGCACCATGCTGGCCGGCCGCCCCGGCGAGGAGCACGTGCTCTGCGCGCTGGCCGCGCAGGTCGAGGACGCCTGCTCGACGACGCCCGGCGACTGGTCGCGCCCGGCGATGAGCCTGCCGTGAGCCGTCACGTCGACACCGTCCTGCTGGCCGACGGCGACCTCACCATCGAGGCCTGGACCGTGCACCGCGTCGCCGCGGTCGCTCCGTGGCTGGAGGCCGGGCACGAGTGGAAGCGCTGGGACGCGCCCTACCTGCCCGCCCCGACCCAGCAGCAGCGCGCGGCGCTCGTCACCGCGCTCACCGTCGACCCCTGGCAGCGCGACCCACGGTCGGACCGTCCGATGCGCCTGCCGGTCTGCCTCGACGGACGGGCCGTCGGGACGGTGTCGTGGCACTGGGAGGACCCGGTCTCGGGCTGGGCGCGGGTGGGGATCGTCCTGCACGACCCGTCCACCTGGGGCGCCGGCACGGGGACGCGGGCCCTGCGGCTGTGGGCGTCCTGGCTGCACGGGCAGCCCGACGTGCACCGCCTCGACCTCGTCACCTGGGGCGGGCACGAGGCGATGCTGACGGTGGCCCGCCGGTGCGGGTTCACGCAGGAGGCGCGGCTCGTCGGGGCCCGGCTCGTCGACGGCGTCCGCCAGGACTCCGTCGTGCTCGCCGTGCCCGGACCGACCGTGTGACTCGACGCTCCTTGCCCCGTCCGCGTCGTCCGTTACGGTCGGGGACGTGTCGCCTCTCCACGCCGCCCTGACGTCCGCCCTGCCAACCGAGGCCACCGCCACCGACTCGGCCCGGTGCTGGGACGACAGCACCAACGACGTCTGCCGTCTGGTCTACGGCTGGACCAACCAGAACGGCACGGCCGCCGAGGTCGCCGACTGGGTGGTCGCCAAGCCGGCCGCCATCGTCGGACTGCTGTTCCTCGGCTGGCTGCTGCGCCTGCTCCTGCACCGTGTCATCGACCGGGTCACCCAGAAGGCCGCCTCGGGCACGGTGCCGGGCATGCTCCAGAACGGCAAGGCCGACCGCATCCTCGGCGAGACCCACGCCATCGCGATGCAGCGCCGTCAGCAGCGCGCCAGCTCGATGGGGTCGCTGCTCAAGAACATCGTCACGATCGTGCTCGCGGTGATCGTCGCGTTCATGGTGATCGCCCAGCTGGGCTACAACATCGCGCCGCTCATCGCGAGCGCCGGCATCATCGGCGTCGCGCTCGGCTTCGGCGCCCAGAGCCTGGTCAAGGACTTCCTGTCCGGCATCTTCATGATCCTCGAGGACCAGTACGGCGTCGGCGACTCGGTCGACCTCGGCGAGGCCATCGGCACCGTCGAGGCGGTCGGCCTGCGCGTCACCCGGGTGCGCGACGTCAACGGCACGGTCTGGTACGTCCGCAACGGCGAGATCCTGCGCGTCGGCAACCAGAGCCAGAACTGGGCCCAGACGGTCCTCGACATCCCCGTCGCCTACCAGGAGGACCTCACGCGGGTCCGCGCCGTGCTGCAGTCGGTCGCCCACGAGATGTGGGACGACGAGGACCACCGCGGCGACATCATCGAGGAGCCCGACGTCTGGGGCGTCGAGCGCTGGGACGCCGACGCCGTCGTCGTCCGCGTCGTGCTCAAGACCGCACCGCTGCGCCAGTGGGCCGTGGCCCGCGAGATGCGCGAGCGGATCAAGGACCGCTTCGACGCGGAGGGCATCGTCATCCCCGCGGCCGAGCGCGTGAAGTGGATGCGCCACGCCGCCGGCGCCGACACGCTGCTCGGCGAGAGCACTCCCCCCGCACCCGACGCCGCCGGCCCTGGGACGATGGGCACGTGACCGACACCCAGCCCGAGGGGCAGACGTTCTACGACGCGATCGGCGGCCACGACACGATCGCGCTCATCGTGCACGTCTTCTACCAGGGCGTCGCCACCGACGACGTCCTGCGCCCGCTCTACCCCGAGCAGGACCTCGGCCCCGCCGAGGACCGCTTCCGCGGGTTCCTCGAGCAGTACTGGGGCGGCCCCACCACCTACTCCCAGGAGCGCGGCCACCCGCGGCTGCGCATGCGTCACGCGCCGTTCGCCGTGACGCCCACGGCGCGCGACCGCTGGCTCGTCCACTTCCGCGCCGGCCTCGACGCCGCCGCCCTGCCCCCCGAGCTCGACCGGCAGTTCTGGGAGTACGTCACCCACGCTGCCACCTTCATGGTCAACACCCACGAGGAGCTCTGAGACCGCTCAGCTGAGCTGGCTCTCCAGGTACTCGCGCTCGGCGGCGTCGAACTCCCGCGACCGCTGGGTGGCGGCGTCGAACGCGACGAGGACGGCCGTGGCGCTGGCCAGCAGGGGCGAGCCGTCGGCCTCCTGGTCGACGATCCGCGACGTGAGGTCGAACGAGCGTCCGCCGAGGCGGAGCACGCTGGTGTGGACGTGGTACGGACGCTGGCGGAAGAAGATCGGCCGCTTGTAGTCCACCGCCACGCGGGCGACGACGAGCGAGCGGCCGCCGGCCGCGCGCACCAGCTCGTCCAGGTAGTTGATCCGCGACTCCTGGAAGTACTCGAAGTACTTGACGTTGTTGACGTGCCCGTAGGCGTCGACGTCGGACCAGCGCACGTGCAGGTCGTACCGGTGCTCGCCGCTCATGCGACCGGCTCCTCGAGGTAGCGGGTGAGGAACTCGCGCTCGTCGTCGGTGATCCGGCGCGGACGCTCCTCGGCGAACAGGAACGGCGTCAGGTCGCTCCACGCCCGGGTGTAGACGACGCGCTCGCCGTCCACCTCGTCGACGATCTCGTACGCGAGCGTGAACGAGGCGGCCCGGACGCGGCTGACCCACATCTCGATGCGGATGGGGGCGGCGCGGAGCATCAGCGGCCGCACGAACTCGATGTCGTTGCGGGCCACCACCAGCCCCTCGGCGCGCGGCTCGGTGGACGGCGGCCCCTCGTGGAGCGCGAACATGTCGACCCGCGCCTCCTGGAGGTAGTCGACGTAGGTGACGTTGTTGACGTGCCCGAGCACGTCCATGTCGGCCCAGCGCATCGGGCACTCGTAGACGTGGCGCACGCGGCTGATCCTGCCACGGTCGGCGCACGGGCCCTGCCCGCGTCCGCCCGGGATGCGCTACCGTGCTAAGCGAGCGCTTAGTCAGCGCACCGCCGACCCTCGAGGAGTGCAGACGTGTCCGACCAGCCCCGTACCGCCATCGTCACCGGTGCCGCCCGCGGCATCGGTGCCGCCATCGCCGCGCGACTGGCCGCCGACGGCCACGGCGTCGGCGTGCTCGACCTCGACGAGGCCGCCTGCGCGGGCACCGTCGAGACGATCACCGCCGCCGGCGGCAAGGCCCTCGCGGTCGGCGTCGACGTCGCCGACGAGCAGGCCGCCGCGGCAGCCGTCGAGAAGGTCGCCACCGAGCTCGGCGCGCCGACGATCCTGGTCAACAACGCCGGCATCACCCGCGACAACCTGCTGTTCAAGATGCCCGTCGACGACTGGGACGCGGTGATGAACGTCCACCTGCGTGGCGCGTTCCTGATGACGCGGGCCGCGCAGAAGCACATGACCGAAGCCGGCTTCGGCCGCGTGGTCAACCTGTCGAGCACCTCGGCGCTGGGCAACCGCGGCCAGGTCAACTACTCGGCCGCCAAGGCCGGCATGCAGGGCTTCACCAAGACCCTCGCCATCGAGCTGGGCAAGTTCGGCGTCACCGCCAACGCGATCGCCCCCGGGTTCATCGAGACCGACATGACCGCCGCCACCGCCGAGCGCCTGGGCGTCGACTTCGAGGACTTCAAGAAGTTCAACGCCGACCAGATCCCGGTCAAGCGCACCGGCAAGCCCGAGGACATCGCGCACACCGTCTCGTTCCTGACCAGCGAGGGCTCGGGCTTCGTGTCCGGCCAGGTCATCTACGTGGCCGGCGGACCGAGGGACTGAGCATGGCCGACGAGACCCCGGGCCTCGATCTGGACGCGCTGCGCGGCTACCTCGACGCGCACGCTCCCGGTCTCGTCACGGGCGACCTCTCCGCGACGGTCGTCGCGGGCGGTCGCTCGAACCTGACCTACCGGGTGGGCGACGGCACGACGAGGCTCGTCGTGCGTCGTCCCCCGCTGGGCCACGTGCTCGCCAGCGCGCACGACATGTCACGCGAGCACCGCGTCATGACGGCCCTCGCGGGCACCTCCGTCCCGGTGCCGGGCACCCATCTGCTGTGCGAGGACGACTCGGTGCTGGGCGCCCCGTTCTACGTGATGGACGAGGCGCCGGGCACCGCCTACCGCCGCGCCGCCGAGCTCGCGCCGCTCGGCGCAGAGCGCACCCGGGCGATCGGCGAGCGCCTGGTCGACACCCTGGCCACGCTGCACGCCGTCGACCCCGCCGAGGTCGGCCTGGGCGACTTCGGACGCCCCGACGGCTACCTCGAGCGTCAGGTGCGCACCTGGAAGCGTCAGCTGGACGCGTCGCACACCCGCGACGTCGACGGTGCGGGCGAGCTGCACGCCTGGCTCGAGGGTCACGTGCCCACGTCGCCGCCGCCGGCGATCGTGCACGGCGACTACCGGCTCGACAACGTCCTCGTCGACGGCGACGACCAGATCACCGCCGTGCTCGACTGGGAGATGGCCACGCTCGGCGACCCGGTCACCGACGTCGCCCTGATGGTCGCCTACCAGGAGATGGCCGCCCAGGACACCGCCGGCGCCGTCACCGACGCCGCCCTGGCCGACGGGTACCCCTCGGTCGACGAGGTCCTGCAGCGGTACGCCGCGACCAGCGGACGCGACCTTTCCGACCTCGGCTTCTACCTCGCGCTCGCCTACTTCAAGCTCGCGGTGATCCTCGAGGGCATTCACTACCGCTACGTCAACGGGCAGACCGTCGGCGAGGGCTTCGACTCGATCGGCGCCATGGTGCCCTCGCTCGTCCGGGCCGGTCTCGCCGCGCGCACCGCCTGACCACCCGACGCACCCAGGAGGACCCGCGATGGACTTCGCGTTCGACGCCCGCACCGAGGAGCTCCGTGCCGAGCTCACCGCGTTCATGGACGACCACGTGCACCCCGCCGAGGCGGTGGCCGCGCAGCAGCTCGCCGAGGCCGACGACCACTGGTCGCCTCCCCCGGTGCTCGAGGACCTCAAGGCCGAGGCCCGCCGCCGCGGCCTGTGGAACCTGTTCCTGCCCGGCGAGCACGGCGCGGGGCTGACGAACCTGCAGTACGCGCCGCTCGCTGAGATCACCGGACGCAGCCCCGGCCTCGCCCCCGCCGCCCTGAACTGCGCCGCGCCCGACACCGGCAACATGGAGGTGCTGGCGATGTTCGGCACCCGGGAGCAGCAGGAGCGCTGGCTGCAGCCGCTCCTCGACGGGCAGATCCGCTCGAGCTTCGCCATGACCGAGCCCGCCGTCGCGTCGTCGGACGCCACCAACATCGAGACCAGCATCCGCCGCGACGGCGACGAGTACGTCGTCGACGGCCGCAAGTGGTGGATCACCGGCGCGATGAACCCGAACGCGAAGATCTTCATCGTCATGGGCAAGACCGACCCGGACGCCGACCGCCACCGTCAGCAGTCGATGATCCTCGTCGAGCGTGACACCCCGGGCTTCGAGATCGAGCGCGGCATGCAGGTGTTCGGGTACGACGACCACGACCACGGCGGCCATGCCGAGCTCTCCTTCACCGACGTGCGGGTGCCCGCGTCGAACCTGATCGGCGGCGAGGGCGACGGGTTCGCGATCGCCCAGGCCCGGCTCGGCCCGGGCCGCATCCACCACTGCATGCGCTCCCTCGGCATCGCCGAGCGTGCCGTCGAGCTGATGTGCGCACGGGCGAGCGAGCGGGTCGCGTTCGGCAGGCCGATCGCCGAGCAGGGCGTGGTCCGCGACTGGATCGCCGAGTCGCGCGTCCGCATCGAGCAGCTGCGCCTGCTGGTCCTCAAGACCGCCTGGCTGATGGACACGGTGGGCAACAAGGGAGCCCACAGCGAGATCCAGGCGATCAAGATCGCCACGCCGCAGGCCGTCGAGTGGATCCTGGACAAGGCGATCCAGACCCACGGTGCCGCCGGCCTCAGCCAGGACGCCCCGCTCGCGTCGTGGTTCGCCGGCATCCGCACCCTGCGCTTCGCCGACGGCCCCGACGAGGTGCACAAGAACGCCCTCGCCAAGGCCGAGATCCGGCGCCAGACCCGCTAGCGGGCCGGGGACCAATGACCACGTTCACGTGGTATCTGGTCCGAAGCACGGTAGATCTCCCATGCTTCGCGTCAGGTACCACGTGAACGTGGTGTTTGAGCGCCGCGTCGGTGCGCTCAGCTCTCGATGCGGCGCTGCAGCTTGTTCATGCCGCCGAGCCAGCGGTCACCGTCGGCGGCCCGGGCCTGGAAGTACTGCTCCACCTCGGGGTGGGGCAGGACGAGGAACCGGTCGTCGGCGAGGGCCTGCACCACCACGTCGGCGACGACGGACGGCTCGACGGCGCCCTCGGACAGCGTCACCTCGCCGGCCCGGCCAGTGGCCGCGAGCATGTCGGTGTTGACGCCCTGCGGGCACAGGCACTGCACGACGACGCCACGGTGCGCGTAGGTGGCGCGCAGCCACGACGCGTAGCCAACGGCCGCGTGCTTGCTGACGGTGTACGGGGCCGAGCCGAGCATCATCAGCAGCCCGGCGGCGGACGCCGTCGAGACGAACCGGCCCGAGCCGCGCTCGAGCCAGTCGGGGAGCAGCAGCCTCGACGCACGCACGTGGGCCATGACGTTGACCTCGAACGACAGCGCCCAGTCGTGCTCGGTAGCCTCGGGCCCGCCCTCGGTGGCGACGCCGGCGTTGGCGAACCACACGTCGACGGCGCCGAGCTGCTCGCGCGCTGCGCCCACGAGGGCGGCGACGCCGTCCTCGCTCGCGGCGTCACCGGGCACCGGGTGGGCGCCGATCTCGGCGGCGGTGGCCGCGAGACGGTCGGCGTCGAGGTCGTTGACGACGACGCGCGCCCCCTCGGCCACCAGCCGCTCGGCGATCGCCCGGCCGATGCCGCCGGCGGCGCCGGTGACGACGACGCCGGCGTCGCGGACCTCGCTCACACGCCGCCCGTCAGGGTGAGGCCACCGTCGGTGACCAGGACCTGCCCGGTCACCCAGCTCGCCTCGTCCGACAGCAGGTAGGCCGCGGCGGCCGCGACGTCCTCGGGCACCCCGAGGCGCTTGGCCGGGTACTGCGACGCGACCTCCTCCTCCTTGCCCTCGTACAGCGCGGTGGCGAACTTGGTCTTGACCACCGCGGGCGCGACGGCGTTGACGCGCACCACGGGTCCGAGCTCGACGGCGAGCTCCTGCGTGACGTGGATGAGCATCGCCTTGGACGCGCCGTACATGCCGATGCCCGGGGCGGGCTTGAGGCCGCCGACCGAGGCCACGTTGAGCACCGAGCCGCCGTGCTCGGACATCCAGGCGCGCCAGGCGTGCTGGGTCCAGGCGAGCGCGGCCAGCACGTTGACCTTGACGATCTTCTCGGCCGCGCCGAGGTCGATGTCGATCATCGGGCCGTACGCGGGGTTGATGCCGGTGTTGTTGACGAGGTGGTCGAGCGAGCCGAACGTCTCGACGGTGCGTGCGACGGCCTCGGCCTGGTGGTCGGGGTCGTCGGCCTTGCCGGCCACCGCGATGGCCTTCTCGGGGCCGCCCAGGGCCGCCACGGCCTCCTCCAGCGCGTCGGGCTTGCGCGCGGTGATGCACACGCGCGCGCCCTCGTCGACGAGCCGCTGGGCGATCCCCAGGCCGATGCCGCGGCTGGCGCCGGTGACCAGGGCGGTGCGGCCCTCGAAGCGGCGGCTCACGCGAGGCGCTCGATGATCATGGCCATCCCCTGGCCGCCGCCGACGCACATCGTCTCCAGGCCGTACTGCTTGTCGTGCGTCTGGAGCGAGTTGATCAGCGTGCTGGTGATGCGCGCGCCCGTCATGCCGAAGGGGTGGCCGACGGCGATCGCGCCGCCGTTGACGTTGAGCTTGTCCATGTCGACGCCGAGGTCGCGTGCCGAGGGCAGCACCTGCGCGGCGAAGGCCTCGTTGATCTCGACCAGGTCGATGTCGCCGATGCTCATGCCGGCGCGAGCGAGCGCCTGGTTCGACGCGCCGACGGGGCCGTAGCCCATGATCTCCGGCGACAGGCCGGTGACGCCGGTGGAGACGATGCGCGCGAGCGGCGTCAGGCCGAGCTCGGCGGCGCGGGTGTCGCTCATGATCACGAGCGCCGCGGCGCCGTCGTTGAGCGCGCAGCAGTTGCCGGCCGTCACGGTGCCGTCGGGGCGGAAGACCGGCTTGAGCCCCTGCACGGCCTCCAGGGTGACGCCGGCGCGCGGGCCGTCGTCGGCGTCGATGACGGTGCCGTCGGGCAGCGTCACCGGCGTGATGTCGCGGGCCCAGAAGCCGTCGGCGATGGCCTTCTCGGCCAGGTTCTGGCTGCGGACGCCGAACGCGTCCTGATCCTCGCGGGTGACGCCCTTGAGCTGCGCGAGGTTCTCGGCGGTCTGGCCCATGGCGATGTACGCGTCAGGGAGGACTCCGTCCTCGCGGGGGTCGTGCCACGTGCCGCCGTTCTCGGCGCGGTCCTGGGTGCGCGTCATGGCGTCGTCGAAGATCGGGTTCGAGGTCTGCTCGCCGGGGATGACGTCGCTGTTGCCCTTGGTGAAGCGGCTGACGGTCTCGACGCCGGCCGAGACGTAGACGTCGCCCTCGCCGGCCTTGATCGCGTGGAAGGCCATCCGTGTGGTCTGCAGGCTCGAGGAGCAGTACCGCGTGATGGTGGTGCCGGGCACGTCGTCGAGCCCGAGCATCACGGTGACGATGCGTCCGAGGTTGTTGCCCTGCTCGCCGCCGGGCAGGCCGCAGCCCAGCATCAGGTCCTCGACCTCGTGCGGGTCGAGCGCCGGGATCTTGTCGAACGCGGCCTGGACCATCTGCGCGGCGAGGTCGTCCGGACGCATGTCCTTGAGCGATCCCTTGAACGCGCGGCCGATGGGCGAGCGGGCGGTGGAGACGATGACTGCCTCGGGCATGAGGGCCTTCCGGGTGGGTGTGCAGCACCCTGGACCGGGCGCTGACTGAGCGCTTGCTTAGCATGCAATCCGTCCCGCATGCTGTCAACGCGAGCACACCCCGTCCACCCACGGCAGGCACAGGAGGCGTCCATGACCCAGCTCACCGCGCGCCACCGGCTCGTCCGGGCCGCCGTCGAGGCGTTCGCCGAGAAGGGCTTCCACGCCACCACGACGCGCGACATCGCCTCGCGCGCCGGCATGAGCCCCGCGGCGCTGTACGTCCACCACCCGTCCAAGGAGGGGCTGCTGTACGAGCTGTCGCGCGAGGGTCACCTCGCCGCGCTCGACGTCGTCAGGCGCGCCGTCGACGGCTCGGACGACCCGCGCGAGCGGCTGCGACGGCTCGTCCACGACTTCACCCGCTGGCACGCCGAGCACAGCCTCACGGGCCGGATCGTGCAGTACGAGCTGACGGCGCTGTCCGAGGAGCACCTGCACGAGGTGGCCGGGTACCGCCGCGACATCGAGGCCACGGCACGCGAGGTGCTCGAGGACGGCGTCGCGCGGGGCGTCTTCACCGTCGACGACGTGCCGGGCACCGCCCTGGCGGTCCTGTCGCTCGGCGTCGACCTGGTGCGCTGGTTCCAGCCCGACGGCCCGCGCACGCCGGAGTCCGTCGCCGACCTGTACGCCGACCTCGCGCTGCGCATGGTCGCCGCCTGACCCTTGTCCGGACGCGCGACGACCCCGCACCCAGGGGATCGGTGCGGGGTCGTGCGGTGCTGCTGGGTCGTGCTGAGGCTCAGGCCTGCAGGACGGCCTCGGCGGCGATGACGATGCTGATCTTGTCGCCGATCATGAGCTTCTCGCCCTGGACCGGGATGTTGAAGTCGATGCCGAAGTCCTTGCGGCTGATCTCGCCCTTGGCCTCGAGGCCGATGCGCGTGCCGCCCCACGGGTCCGAGCCCTCGCCGAGGAACTCGACGTCGAGGTCGACCGACTTCGTGGTGCCCTTGATGGTCAGGTCGCCGGTGACGACGAAGGTGTCGTCGCCCTTGTCGGTGACGCCGGTGGAGGTGAACGTCATCTCGGGGTTCTCCTCGACGGAGAAGAAGTCGCCCGAGCGCAGGTGGTTGTCGCGGTCGGCGGTGCCGGTGTCGACGGTGGCGAGCTGGATCGAGACGTCGACCTTGTGGGCGGCGGCGTCGTCGGCGGTGACGATGGTGCCCTCGAAACCGGTGAACTTGCCGCGCACCTTGCTGACCAGGTGACGGACCGTGAAGCCGACCTCGGTGTGGGTCGGGTCGAGCTGCCAGGTGCCGGCGGTGACCTGCGTCATGGCGATTCCTCTCGTGGGGGCCTCATGGGCCGAAGACTGTGTGGATGAAGACGGTGGCAGTTGGTTGATGCTTCAACTACAGAGCAGACGATACCCCTGAAAGGTTTAGGCGTCAACTATGGCTGCGATACGATTCGTCCCATGAGCCCGACGAGCACCGCGACCACGGACGAGACCCGCTGGCTGGACCGCCGTCAGCAGGGAGCCTGGCGCTCGTTCCTCGGCGGCTCCACCGTCCTGATGGACTGCCTCGACCGCGACCTGCGTACCGAGCACGACCTCTCGATGGCCGAGTACGAGATCCTGGTCCGGCTCTCGGAGTCGTCCGAGCGGACGCTGCGCATGGCCGAGCTCGCCTCGATGGTCGCCCACTCCCGCAGTCGCGTCACGCACACCGTCGCCCGCCTCGAGCGCGTCGGCATCCTGCACCGCCAGCCGTGCAAGGACGACGGCCGCGGCGTCGAGGCCGTCCTCACCGACCACGGCTTCTCCGTCCTCGAGCAGGCCTCGCACACCCACGTCGCCGGCGTGCGCAAGTACCTCGTCGACCGCGCCACGCCCGACGAGCTCGACGCCATCGGCCGCGTCATGGAGCGCATCGTCACCGACCTCGAGGGCAACCGCTTCTAGTCGCTCCGGCCAGCGGTGGGTGTGCCCCCACGTTCGGCCCGATCCTGGGGGCACCTGCGCTCCGCTGCAGGTCTACCCACCGCCAGGTGGGCGACCCACCACCGGCGGTGGCTCACCCACCACGTCTGGGCCCGCAGTGGTGGGTGAGGGACCGGCCCGCCGCGGCGCGCCCGTCACGTGGTGGGTGAGCCACCTGCGCGGCTCGGGGTGGGGCGACGAGGACGCGGCGGCGCGGGCCGACGCTCGTCCTCGGCCCAGCGTCCGTCGCGTGGTGGGTGAGCCACCTGCGCGGCCCGGAGTGGCGACGAGGACGCGGCGGCGCGGGCCGACGCTCGTCCTCGGCCCAGCGGTGGGTAAGCCCCCACGTTCGGCAAGATCCTGGGGGCATACCCACCGCCAGGTGGGTGACCCACCACCGGCGGTGGCTCAGCCACCACATCGGGGGCGTCAAGTGGTGCGGCAGCCACCGGCCCGCCGCGGCGCGTCCGTCGCGTGGTGGGTGAGGCACCTGCGCGGCCCGGGGTGGCGACGAGGACGCGGCGGCGCGGGGCGACGCTCGTCCTCGGCCCAGCGGTGGGTGAGCCCCCACGTTCGGCGCGATCCTGGGGGCATACCCACCGCCAGGTGGCGACCCACCACGGACGGTGGCTCAGCCACCCCCTCCGGGCCACATGTGGTGGGTGAGGCACCGCCAGGCCGCAGCCGTCGGGCGGGGACGCGCGGCCGTCAGTCGCGGGTCAGGCGGCGGTGGGTGACGCGGTGGGGACGGGCGGCGTCCTGGCCGAGGCGCTCGATCTTGTTCTGCTCGTAGGCGGCGAAGTTGCCCTCGAACCAGAACCACTTGGCGGGCTCGTCGCCGTCGCCCTCCCACGCGAGGATGTGGGTGGCGACGCGGTCGAGGAACCACCGGTCGTGCGAGGTGACCACGGCGCAGCCGGGGAAGTCGAGCAACGCGTCCTCGAGCGACGACAGCGTCTCGACGTCCAGGTCGTTGGTGGGCTCGTCGAGGAGCAGCAGGTTGCCGCCCATCTTCAGCGTCAGCGCGAGGTTCAGGCGGTTGCGCTCACCACCGGAGAGCACGCCGGACTTCTTCTGCTGGTCCGGGCCCTTGAAGCCGAACGACGCCACGTAGGCGCGCGAGTTCATCTCGAAGTTCGCGACCTTGATGAAGTCCAGGCCGTCCGAGACGGTCTCCCAGACGTTCTTCTCCGGGTCCAGGCCCCCGCGGCTCTGGTCGACGTAGGAGATCTTGACGGTCGTGCCGACGTCGAGCTTGCCCTCGTCGGGCTCCTCTCCCCCGGTGATCATCCGGAACAGCGTGGTCTTGCCGACGCCGTTGGGACCGATGACGCCGACGATGCCGGCACGGGGAAGCGAGAACGACAGGTCGTCGATGAGCACGCGGCCCTCGAAGCCCTTGGTGAGGTCGCGCGACTCGAGCACGACGTCACCCAGGCGCGGGCCGGCCGGGATGTTGATCTCCGAGGTGTCGATCTTGCGGTCGCGCTCGGCGGCGGCGGCCATCTCCTCGTAGCGGGCCAGACGCGACTTGCTCTTGGTCTGGCGGGCCTTGGCGTTGGAGCGGACCCACTCCAGCTCCTTCTCGAGCATCTTGGCGCGCTTGGCGTCCTTCTGGCCCTCGACCTTGAGCCGGTCGCGCTTGGTCTCCAGGTAGGTCGAGTAGTTGCCCTCGTAGCCGTGGATGCGGCCGCGGTCGACCTCGGCGATCCACTCGGCGACGTTGTCCAGGAAGTACCGGTCGTGGGTGATCGCCAGGACGGCGCCCTTGTACGTGGCGAGGTGGCCCTCGAGCCACTGGACCGACTCGGCGTCCAGGTGGTTGGTGGGCTCGTCGAGCAGCAGCAGGTCGGGCTCCTGCAGCAGGAGCTTGCACAGCGCGACGCGGCGGCGCTCACCACCGGAGAGGTTGTCGACGAGCGCGTCGGGCGGCGGGCAGCGCAGCGCGTCCATGGCCTGGTCGAGGCGGCTGTCGAGCTCCCACGCGTTGGTGCGCTCGAGGTCCTCCTGCAGGTTGCCCATCTCGGCCATCAGCGCGTCGAAGTCGGCGTCGGGCTCGCCCATCTCCATGCCGATCGCGTTGTAGCGGTCGAGCTTGCCCTTGATCTCGGCGACGGCCTCCTCGACGTTCTCGAGCACCGTCTTGCCCTCGGTGAGGGGCGGCTCCTGCTGGAGCATGCCGACGGTGGCGTCGGCGTCGAGGTGGGTCTCGCCGTTGTTGACGTGCTCCAGGCCCGCCATCACCTTGAGCAGGGTCGACTTGCCGGCGCCGTTGGGACCGACGATGCCGATCTTGGCGCCGTGGAGGAAGGACAGGGTGACGTCGTCGAGGACGACCTTGTCACCGTGGGCCTTGCGGACGTTGCGAAGCGTGAAGATGTACTCGGCCATGATGCAGAAGCCTAGGCCCTGCGCGTTCCCTTGAGACCAGTGGCCGTCAGCAGGCTGGTGCGCACCGACTCGTGGCGCTCGAGCACGGCGCGGACGGGGCTGACGACGCGCTCGTGGGCGATCTCGCCGATCACCCGACGGAGCGTCGCATCGGCGTCGTCGGCGGCACGTCGCCCGGCCCGGCCGGCCAGCGGCCGCCCGACGGCCCAGACGAGCAGACCGAGGACGAGCCCGGCCACCAGCAGCACCGTGGGCAGCGGCAGGCCCAGCACCGACGGGACGGACGAGCTGCCGGCCCCCGCGGCGACGGCCACGAGCCAGACGAGTCCGGCGACCGCGGCGAGGAGCAGGAGCCACTGCAGGACGGCGACGAGTCGCCACCCGGCCTGCGAGCGTCCGAGGCCGAGGTCGGCCGATCCGGTGGCGGCGTCGATCTCGTCGGCGAGCGTCGAGGCGTCGTCGGTGGCCGCGCTGCGCACGGTGGTGCTCCACACCGGGGGCAGGCCCGACGACGAGGTCTCGGCGACGTCGCGGACGGCGACCTCCACGCCGGAGCGCTGCGCGTCGCCCGGCACCGGGGACGGACGGCGGGCGCCCGCGCCCAGGGCGGGGTCGAGCTCGAGGCGGGTGAGCGGGTCCTTGCGCAGGCGTCCGAGCAGCTGGGCGGGCGGCCAGGCGACGGCGGACGCGGCGCGGCGGCGCACCGTCGAGCCGACGGCGTCGACGACGGCGGGCACACCCACCGCGTCGGCCAGGGCGGCGTCGAGGTGCTCGCGGGCGTCCTCGCCGAGCCCGGGGGCCGCGGCCGCGCCGTTGGCCGCCAGGAGCGCCGTGGCGGCCACCTCGACGTCGGCCGAGAGCCGGTCGCGCGCGGTCTGCTTGTCACGGATGCGCTTGACCAGGGTGCGCTTGAGCTCGTCGACGCCCTCGCCGGTGGCGGCCGACGTGCCGAGCACGGGGACGTCGGGCAGTCCGTCGTCGACGAGAAGGCGCCGGACGTCGGCGAGCGCGGCGTCGCGCTGCTCGGCCGGGATCCGGTCGATCTGGTTGAGCACGACCATCGTCACGTCGGCGTACGACGTGAGCTTCTTCAGGTAGCGGTCGTGCACGGCGGCGTCGGCGTACTTCTGCGGGTCGAGCACCCACACGAGCAGGTCGGCGTGCGTGACGAGGCGGTCGACCTCGAGGTGGTGCGAGACCTCGGTGGAGTCGTGGTCGGGCAGGTCGAGCAGCACCAGGCCCTCGAGGTTGGTGTCCTCGCTGGAGGTGTCGAGCATGCTCGTGCGCGAGACCTGGTTGCGGGGCGGGATGCCCATCCACTCCAGGATCTCGGTGGCGCCGTCGGGTCCCCAGGCGCACGCGAGCGCCCACGAGGTGGTGGGGCGCTGGACGCCGACGCCGGCGATCTCCAGGCCCGACAACAGGTTGAACAGCGAGGACTTGCCGGATCCGGTGGCCCCGGCGAGCGCGACGATGGTGTGGTCGGCCGACAGGCGCAGCCGCTCCCCCGCGTGGTCGACGACGACCTGCGCCTGGTCGAGCAGCCCGTCGTCGAGCAGGCCCCGCCCGCCCTCGACGGCACGCTGCAGGCCGGTGACCCGCGCGACCACGTCACCCTGCTCCGGGGAGAACCATCGGTCACGGTCCACGGTGGCGTCCACGGTCCTCACTCGTCCCAGTCGGGCATCAGGTCGCTGTGCCGTGCGTCCTCGGCGCGGCGTGCGGCTTCGCGGATATTATCCGCCGCCTTGCCGCCGGAGTCGAACTCGCGGAGCAACGCCCCGAACCGGTCGTGCTCGCTGCGCACGAGCGCACCCACCCGCAGCTCGAGGTCGTCGCGGGCGCGGTCGAGCAGCGCGTCCACCTCGGGGGCTCCGAGGACGGCCTCGAGCAGCCGGCGTCCCGACGCCCCGGCGTCGTCCTGCGAGCCCGCCTGCCGCGTGAGCACGGCGACGGCGAGCGCCGCGGCGAGCCCGTTGACGCCGAGGGCGAGGACCTTGGCGTTCATGCGCTTGTCGGCGACGCCCTCGCGCACCATCACCAGGACGGCGCCGAGCCAGTCGCGGACGGTGCGCTCGGCGCGCATGCGGAAGTCGCGGGGGGCCTTGCCGAGCCCTCCCCCGTGCGCGGCGAGCACCGCCCGTCCCGGCGGGGTGGACGACCAGGCCCGCTCGGTGGCCTCGGCCGCACGCTCGGCGTGCTCGAGCAGCGTCAGGTCGACGGCGTTCTCGACGGCGGCGAGCACCTCGCCGGAGCGGTCCTTGCGACCGGTGACCGAGTCGAGGAAGCGGTCGCGGATGCGGGTCACGCGGTCCTCGAGGGAGCGCACGAGCTCGCCGGAGCCGACGAACTCCTGCCAGCGCGCGGCGAGCGCGCCGCGGACGACGGTGCCGTCGGCCAGCGCGACCGACAGGGCGGCCTGCTGGTCGGCGTAGGCGACGTCGGCGGCCTCGTGGAGGTGGACGAGCGCCCGCGACTCCTGGTTCGCGGCGTCGGCGACGTCGTGCGCGCGGAAGATGATCTGGCGGACGGCGCCGTCGAGCGTCTGGGTGACGATCGCGTCGCGCACGTCGGTGTCGACGGCGAGGTCCTGGAGCCAGTCGCGGATCGTGGCGACGCTGTCGGGCGGCAGCAGTCCGTCGGCGTCCACCGGCGACTCGGGCACGGTGAACAACGGCGAGTCCTTGAGGCCGCGCGACGTCATCATGCGGGCGAGGTGGCGCTGCACCTCCGACAGCGACACGGCCGGGGTGCGGTCGAGGACGACCGCGACGGCCGCGCTGCGGCGGGCCGCCGCCTGCAGGAAGTTCCAGGGCACCTGGTCGGCGTAGCGCGCGGACGACGTCACGAACAGCCAGAGGTCGGCCGCGGCGAGCAGCTGCGCAGCGAGCTCGCGGTTGGCGACGTCGACCGAGTCGACGTCGGGCGCGTCGAGGATGGCCAGGCCGGCGGGGACCG
Source organism: Solicola agrisoli (assembly GCF_049059935.1). Lineage (NCBI taxonomy): Bacteria > Bacillati > Actinomycetota > Actinomycetes > Propionibacteriales > Nocardioidaceae > Solicola > Solicola agrisoli. The sequence continues at coordinate 97,826 of NZ_JBMGQR010000002.1, forward strand.
CCTTGGTCGACACCAGGCGCAGCGCGCTGATGTCGTTGGTGGACGTCGTGGTGCGCGCGAGGTCGGGCAGGATCCGCTCGGGCGCGAACCAGTGCGCCTCGGACGGGTGGTGCACCAGCACCGGCGAGCGGGTGGTGGGGCGCAGCACGCCGGACTCGGTGACGGGGCGACCGACGATGCTGTTGACCAGGGTCGACTTGCCCGCGCCGGTCGAACCGCCCACGACGGCGAGCAGCGGCGCGTCGAGCTGGACCAGGCGCGGGAGCACGTAGTCCTCGAGCTGGTCGATCGTCTCGCGCCTGGCGAGGCGGGCCTGCTCGGCCTCGGGGAGGTCGAGGCGCAGGGGCGCGGCGTCGAGGTCCGAGCGCAGCCGCATGAGCGCGCTGAGCAGCGCGGCGGCGGAGCGTTCGGTGGGCACCGCGCTCTCCTCTCGACGTGGACGGACCTGTGGGACGGCTGTGACTTCAGTGACGTCAACCCGAACCCTAGTGGAGGTGGTCGGGGTGGCTCCGCGGACACGGCGTCCGGCGTCCGAGCACGCCGGGGTCGCGGTCTACGGGGACGGCCGTCCGGGGCCGGGGACGGGAGGCTGGCTGTAGTACGGCGGCGGACCGTAGGTGGGCGGGGGTCCGTAGCCGGGAGGAGGACCGTAGCCCGGCGGCGGGCCGTACCAGACCATCGGGGGTCGCACGGGCGGCGGCAGCCGGACCCACGGCTTGACCTCGCCCATCGCCGCGCGCAGCGCGTCGACCTTGCCGACGGCGTCGCGCTTGGGCCGGCCGTCCATCACGCCGGCGTAGAGGAAGGCGGCGGTCGCGGCCAGGCGCTGGTAGCGCTTGAACGCCGGCGCGGCGGTGCCGCCCGGCTGCGCCTTGGCGAACGCGACCGCACGAGCGCGCAGCGGGAACCGTCCGAGGTACGGCACCTCGTCGCGGTGCAGCCAGCCACGCGTCGACATGTGGTCGAGCGCCGCCCGCAGCCGCCTGCCCTGCTGGGCGCGGGCCAGGATCGCCCACGTGACCAGGCCGACCAGCACGGCGGCGAGCACGAGGTAGGCCAGCACGAAGCCGACTCCCCCGCCGTAGCTCAGCGAGCCGTTCCACAGCGCGTGCAGGCCGACGCTCCCGAGCAGGCCGACGACGCAGACCAGGCCGCGCAGCCAGCGCGACCTCAGCGTGAGGGCGAACGCGACGGCCACCGCGAACGCGGACGTGAACAGCGGGTGCGCGAGCGGGCTGAAGATGCCGCGGACGATGAACGTCGCGGTCGCGCCGCCGACCCCGTCCAGCTGCGGACCGTCGACGCCGGTGGGCAGCCCGTCGTAGGCGATCGAGATGTAGCCGATGTTCTCGACGAACGCGAAGCCGAGCCCCACGATGCCGGCGTAGAGGAGGCTGTCGACGAGCCCGTCCACCACGCGGCGGGCGCGCAGGAAGGTCAGGACGAGGAACAGGCACTTGGCCGGCTCCTCGGTGAGCGGGGCGACCCACGTCGCCATCACCTCGTCGCCCCACCCGAAGAGGTTCTGGGCGCCGAGCTGCAGCAGCAGGGCCGAGCTCGTCGACACCACCGCGCCCCAGACGAACGCGGCCGCGACGTAGCGCCGCGGCTCGGGCTCGTACCGGTCGAGCCAGACGTACCCGGCGACCAGCGTCACCGCGGGGATCAGGGCGTACAGCAGCACCAGCCCCGACCCGGCCCGGCTCGTGAACACCGCGAGCGCGATCGCCCCGGCCACGCCCACCACGGCCGCGATCCACACCAGCACCACGAGCAGCGTGCGTCCGCGCTGGACGAACACCTCGCGGTACGGCGGCAGGCCTGGCGCAGGCACCGGCGGCGCCGGGACGGGGAAGGACACGACGAAAGCCTATGTGCTGCCGCACGTCCGCGCGCCGCCGATACGCTGACCCGCACGCGCCTGTAGCTCAGCTGGATAGAGCAGGAGCCTTCTAATCTTCAGGTCGCAGGTTCGAGTCCTGCCAGGCGCACCACCGCTCAGCATCCATCAGCTGGAAGAACAGGCGCCGTTCTCATCTTCAGGTCGCAGGTTCGAGTCCTGCCAGGCGCACCGAAGCACCCACACACACAACCCGCGATCCGTCGGTTCTGCGGGCACCATCCGTCACTTCGGCCGGTCGGAGACCAGCAGAACTGACGGATCGGACCAGCCGAACCGACGGATCGTGGGGGGGTCAGCTGCCCTGGGCGGCGGTGATGGCCTTCTGCAGGTCCTCGGCGGTGGGGACGCCGCCCTGCGCGCCGTTGGTGACCTTGCCGTCGACGAGGACGGTGGGCGTGCCCTGGACGTCGTTGTCGCGCGAGGCCTCGGTCGCCTCCTCGGTCCACTTCTCGTAGGTGCCGTCCTTGATGCACGACTCGGTCTCCAGGCCGCCGGCCTGACGGGCGTAGTCGGCGAGCTGGTCGTCGGTCAGGCCCGCGCCGCCCTCGGCGGGCTGGTTCGTGTAGAGGATCTTCTGCAGCTCGTGGAACCCCTTGGCGCCGGCGGTGTCGACGACGCACGCGGCGGTGTTCGCCGACCGCGTGGAGTACTGCGTGCTGCTGGCGTTGTTCAGGAACGCGATCGGGCGGTACTCGATCTCGATGGCGCCCGAGGCGACCTGCTGGTCGAGGAAGTCACCGTTGGCCTCCTGGAAGGCCTGGCAGACCGGGCACTGGAAGTCCTCGTAGATCGTCACGTTGACCGGCTCGGCAGCACCGGCGCTCGGCTCACTGCCCGACGCGGCCTGGTCGTACACGATGCCGTAGTCGTCGGTGGTGTTCTTGGGCTGCGCGGCGGGGTCGTTGCTCTTGCCCACCTCGTTGACGATCGCGAACGCGGCGACGGCCACCAGCACCACCACGATGGCCATGATGCCGAGCGTGATGCCGTTGCGGCGGCGCTTCTCGGCGCGCTCGCGCTCCTTGCGCATCTGCTCCGCGCGCTGCTGACGCTCGTTCTTGCCACTGTTGCTGGCCACGCTGGGGTGCTCCGATCGGCGGGGTCGTGAGGGTCCGGTCCGCACAACGAACGACGTGCCCCACAGGTTCCGGAGCCCGAGGACGGACCACTCCAGCGTATCCAGGCCGCGTCCACCACCTAGTCTGAGGGGCGTGAACGACAAGCTGGTGTGGATCGACTGCGAGATGACCGGCCTCGACCTCGGCGCCGACGCGCTCGTCGAGGTGGCGGCCCTGGTCACCGACTACGAGCTCAACGTGCTCGGCGACGGCGTCGACCTGGTGATCAAGCCCCCGCAGGAGGCCCTCGAGCAGATGAACGAGGTCGTCACCACGATGCACACCACGTCCGGGCTCATCACCGAGCTCGACGGCGGCATCACCCTGGCCGAGGCCGAGGACGCCGTGCTCACCTACGTCAAGGAGCACGTGTCCGAGCCCCGCAAGGCCCCCCTGGCGGGCAACTCCGTCGGCACCGACCGCGCGTTCATCGCCCGCGACATGCTCGACCTCGAGGCCTGGCTGCACTACCGCATCGTCGACGTCTCCTCGATCAAGGAGCTGTCGCGCCACTGGTTCCCGCGGGCCTACTTCGCCTCGCCCAAGAAGGCCGGCAACCACCGTGCGCTGGCCGACATCCAGGAGAGCATCGAGGAGCTGCGGTACTACCGCCAGGCCGTCTTCGTGCCCGCGCCCGGGCCCGACAGCGAGACCGCGCGCGGCCTGGCCGCACAGGTCGCGGGATCACTGACGAACCCCTCGTGATCCCCCGGTCCGGAGCGCCCACGGCAGCCGCTATGCTTCTCGGCGTCGCATCCGGTGCACGCCGGACGCGCATGGTGGGTGTAGCTCAGCTGGTAGAGCACCGGCTTGTGGTGCCGGTGGTCGCGGGTTCAAGTCCCGTCACTCACCCCACATCGACGACGACGGTGACATGAACGTCACCGTCGTCGTCGCGTTCGGGGCCAACCTGCTCATCGCGCTCGCCAAGTCGGCGGCCGCGCTGCTGACGGGCTCGGCATCGATGGTCGCCGAGGCGGCCCACTCCTGGGCCGACACCGGCAACGAGATCTTCCTGTTCGTCGCCGACAAGCGCTCGCAGCGCCGCCCCGACCGCTCCCACCCGCACGGGTACGGACGCGAGGCCTACGTCTGGTCGATGTTCGCCGCGGTCGGGCTGTTCGTCGCCGGGGCCGCCGTCTCGATCGTCCACGGCATCCAGCAGCTGTCCGCCGAGGAGGCCGCCGAGAACTACACGATCGCCTACGTCGTGCTCGGCATCTCGTTCGTGCTCGAGGGGACGAGCTTCCTGCAGTCCTACCGGCAGCTGCGCGGCGAGGCCGCCGACACCCACACCGAGCTGCTCGAGCGCGCGCTGCAGACCTCCGACCCGACGCTGCGCGCCGTGTTCGCCGAGGACTCCGCCGCACTGATCGGCATCGTCATCGCCCTGGCGGGCATCGGCCTGCACCAGGCGACCGGCGACCCCGTCTTCGACGCGGTCGGGTCGATCCTGGTCGGTCTGCTGCTCGGCGTGGTCGCGTTCGTCCTGATCGACCGCAACCGCCGCTTCCTGGTGGGCGAGGGCGTCACGGACGCGATCGAGCAGACCGTGGTCGACGCGCTCGAGGAGATGGACGAGGTCGCGAGCGTCGGCTACCTGCACATGGAGATCGTCGGTCCGCACCGCGTCTACCTGGTGGCGAGCGTCGACCTCGTGGGCGACGAGAGCGAGTCGAGCGTCGCCGACCGGCTGCGGGCGCTGGAGGAGCGGCTCGAGCAGCGCGACGCCGTCGTCGAGGCGGTCCTGACGGTCTCGCGTCCGGGGCACCCGCCCGACGCCGACCTCGACGACTAGCCAGCCCCGTCGCCCGGCGCGTGAGACCCTGGGAGACGTGCGACTGCCCCGCGTGGAGGACTTCGAGGACCGCCTCCGCGTCCCGGAGGTGACGTCCCGCGTGGGCTCGGTCCTCGGCGTCGCGTTCACCGTCTGCTTCCTGACCGGGCTGTGGAGCCACTGGCAGTACGGGCCGCCGGGCTGGCTGACGATCCCGACGAGCCCGGCCTGGCTGTACCGCGTCACCCAGGGCACCCACGTGCTCAGCGGCACCGTCGCGATCCCGCTGCTGCTGGTGAAGCTGTGGTCGGTGTTCCCGCGGCTGTTCCAGCCGCCGGTGCTCAAGCCCGCGGTGCCCGCCCTGCTGCACGTCCTGGAGCGCGTGTCGATCCTGGTGCTCGTCAGCTCCGGCATCTTCCAGCTCGTCGTCGGGATGCTCAACACGATCCAGTGGTACCCGTGGAGCTTCAGCTTCCGCTCCACCCACTACGCCGTCGCGTGGGTGATGATCGGCGCGCTCGCGGTGCACGTCGCGGTGAAGCTCCCGGTGATCCGTCGCTCGTTCTCGCACCCCGTCGACGTCGACGAGCCGCCCGCGGCCTCGCGCCTGTCGCGACGCGGCCTGCTGCGCGCCACCTGGGTCGCGGCCGGCCTCACGTTCGTCCTCAGCGCCGGCCAGACCGTCCCGCTGCTGCGCAAGGTGTCGGTGTTCGGGGTCCGCTCCGGCGACGGCCCGCTCGGCATCCCGATCAACCGCACCGCCGCGGCGGCGGGCGTCCCCGGCGGCTCGACGGGTGACGCCTGGCAGCTCGAGCTGTCGTACGCCGGCCGCACCGTGACGATGGACCGCGCCGACCTCGAGGCGATGACCCAGCGCACCCACACCCTGCCGATCGCCTGCGTCGAGGGATGGAGCGCGTCGGGCGACTGGACGGGCGTGCCGCTGCGCGACCTCGTCGAGTCGATGGGCGCCCCGGCCCGCTCGCGCGTCTTCGTCACGTCGCTGCAGACCCGCGGCGCGTTCGCGACGTCGGAGCTGCCCGCCCAGTTCGTCGACGACGAGCGGACACTGCTCGCGCTGCGGCTGTCGGGCGAGCCCCTCACGCTCGACCACGGCTACCCGGCACGCATCATCGCGCCCAACCGCCCCGGCGTCCTGCAGACCAAGTGGGTCACGAAGCTGGAGGTGGCGGGCTGATGGGCACCACCGTGACGCGCGGCGTCCTGCTGCTGGCCGGCCTCGCCGCCGGCGTCTACGGGGCCGTCCTGCTGCTGCAGCTCGACTTCTCCCGCCTGCTCTCCACCGTCATCTGGCTCGCCGGCGGCGTGGTGGCCCACGACTTCGTCTTCGCCCCGGTCGTCGTCGTGCTCGGCGTGCTCCTGGCTCGGGTGCTGCCCGACGCCGCGCGCCGTCCCGTCGCGGTGGCCGTCGTCGTCTGGGGCACGGTCACCGTCGCCGCGATCCCGGTGCTGTCGGGCCAGGGCGGCAAGCCCGACAACGCCACCCTGCTCGACCGTCCGTACTGGACCGCCTGGCTCGTCCTCACCGCGCTCGTCCTCGTCGCGACCGCCGTCGCGTCCGTCCTGGCCTCGCGCCGCGCAGCACGACGCCCCCGCACCTGACGGGCAGGCGCGGGGGCGTCGTGGTGGTGCGGTGCGTCAGCCGGTCGTGACCGGGACGACGTCCGGCGCACCCATGCGGGCGGCGTCGGCGGTCTCGTCGTCGGGCATCTGCTGGCTCTGACGCTCGGCCTCGACGCGCTTGAGGTAGTGGTCCACCTCGCGCGCACGCTGCTCGTCGTCCCAGGCCAGGGACGCGCCCATCAGCTGGGCGACCTCCTCGGTGACGCCGGTGCCGCGATCGAACTCCTCCATGGAGATCCGGGTGCGGCGGGCGAGGACGTCGTCGACGTGACGCGCGCCCTCGAACTCGACGGCGTAGACGACCTCGGCGCGGAGGTAGTCGCCGGCGCCGGTGAGGGGCTCGCCGAGCGTCGGGTCCTTGGCGACGAGCGCCAGCACCTCGTCGATCAGGCTGCCGTACCGGTTGAGCAGGTGCTCGATCCGCGTCTCGTGCAGGCCGCTGCGTCGGGCGAGCAGGTGACGCTGGTTCCACAGCGCCTCGTACCCCTCGGCCCCGAGCAGCGGGATGTCCTCGGTGACGCTCTTGGGCACCCGGCGGTCGAGCTGCGACTCCAGGCCGTGGACGGCCTCGTCGATCGCGTCCTCGGCCATGATCCGGTACGTCGTGTACTTGCCGCCCGCGACGACGACGAGACCCGGTGCCGGGTGGCTCACCGCGTGCTCGCGCGACAGCTTGGACGTGGCCTCGGACTCGCCCTCGAGCAGCGGGCGCAGGCCCGCGTAGACGCCCTGCACGTCGGCCCGCGTCAGCGGCGTCTCGAGGACGGCGTTGACGTGGTCGAGCAGGTAGTCGATGTCGCTCTCGGACGCCGCCGGGTGGTCCTTGGACAGCGACCAGTCGGTGTCGGTGGTGCCGATGATCCAGTGGGACCCCCACGGGATCACGAAGAGCACCGACTTCTCGGTGCGCAGGATCAGGCCCGAGCTGCTGCGGATGCGGTCCTTGGGCACCACGAGGTGGATGCCCTTGGACGCGCGGACGTGGAACTGCCCGCGCTGGCCGGCGAGGTTCTGCGTGTCGTCGGTCCAGACGCCGGTGGCGTTGACCACCTGGCGCGCCCGCACCTCGTACACGCGGTCGGACTCGAGGTCGGCCACCTTGGCGCCGACGACGCGGTCGCCCTCCTTGATCAGCTCGGTGACGCGCGCCCGCGACGCGACGTGCGCGCCGTAGGCCGCGGCCGTGCGCGACAGGAACATCGTGTGACGGGCGTCGTCGACCTGCGCGTCGTAGTACTTCAGGGCGCCGACGAGGGCGTCCTTGCGCAGCGACGGGGCGATCTTGCGCGCCCCGCGACGGGTCAGGTGACGGTGCAGCGGGACGCCCGCGCCGTAGCCGGACGCCTTGCTCATCGCGTCGTAGAGGGCCACGCCGGAGCCGGCGTAGAAGCGCTCCCAGACCCGGTGCTGCAGCGGGTAGAGGAACGACACCTCCTTGACCAGGTGCGGCGCCAGCTTCTGCAGGTTGAGCCCGCGCTCCTTGAGCGCCTCGGCCACCAGGCGGAAGTCGAGCATCTCCAGGTAGCGCAGCCCACCGTGCATCAGCTTGGACGAGCGGCTGGACGTGCCGGACGCGAAGTCGCGCGCCTCGACCAGCCCGACGCTCAGCCCGCGCGTGGCGGCGTCGAGCGCGGCGCCTCCCCCGACGACTCCACCGCCGATCACGAGGATGTCCAGCACCTCGCTCTCCATGGCCGCGAGCGCCTCTTCGCGCGCGGACGGTGACAGTGCGACGGTCCTCATCAGGTGGTTCCCTCCATCGGTCTGGTTGTCACTGGACGTCGACCCAGTCGAGCGTCCTCGTGACGGCCTTCTTCCACTGGGTGTAACCAGTCTCGCGCTGGTCTTCATCCCAGCTGGGCTCCCAGCGCTTGGACTCGTTCCAGTTCTCGCGCAGCTCGTCGGTGTTCTTCCAGAACCCGACGGCCAGGCCGGCCGCGTAGGCCGCACCCAGGGCGGTGGTCTCGGCCACGACCGGACGGCTGACCGGGACGCCGAGGATGTCGGACTGGATCTGCATGCACAGCTCGTTGGCGGTGACGCCGCCGTCGACCTTGAGCACCTCGAGCACCACGCCGGAGTCCTTCTCCATCGCCTCGGCCACGTCGCGGCTCTGGTAGCAGATCGCCTCGAGGGTGGCGCGGGCCAGGTGCGCGTTGGTGTTGAAGCGCGACAGCCCGACGATCGCGCCGCGGGCGTCCGAGCGCCAGTACGGCGCGAACAGGCCGGAGAAGGCGGGCACGAAGTAGACGCCGCCGTTGTCCTCGACCTGCTTGGCGAGCGACTCGGACTGCGCGGCACCGGAGATGATGCCGAGCTGGTCGCGCAGCCACTGCACGGCCGAGCCGGTGACGGCGATCGAGCCCTCCAGCGCGTAGACGCACGGCTCGTCGCCGAACTTGTAGGCCGGCGTGGTGAGCAGGCCCGACTTGCTGCGGACGATCTCGGTGCCGGTGTTGAGCAGCATGAAGTTGCCGGTGCCGTAGGTGTTCTTGGCCTCGCCGGGCGCGAAGCAGACCTGGCCGACGGTGGCGGCCTGCTGGTCGCCGAGGATGCCGGTGATCTTGACGGCGCCGCCGAACGGTCCGTTCTCGAGCGTCTCGCCGTAGCCCTCGGGCACCGACGACGACTTGATCTCGGGCAGCATCTGGCGCGGGATGTCGAAGAAGCCGAGCAGCTCGTCGTCCCACTCGAGGGTCTCGAGGTCCATCAGCATCGTGCGGCTGGCGTTGGTGACGTCGGTGACGTGCACGCCGCCGTTGCGGCCGCCTGTCAGGTGCCAGATGAGGTACGAGTCGGTGTTGCCGAAGATGGCGTCACCGGCCTCGGCGGCCTCGCGCACGCCGTCGACGTTCTCCAGGATCCACTGGATCTTGCCGCCGGAGAAGTACGGCGCCGGGGGCAGGCCGGCCTTCTGACGGATGACGTCGCCGCGTCCGTCGCGGTCGAGCGCGGTGGCGATGCGGTCGGTGCGGGTGTCCTGCCAGACGATCGCGTTGTAGTACGGACGGCCGGTGTTCTTGTTCCACACGACGGTGGTCTCGCGCTGGTTGGTGATGCCGAGCGCGGCGAGGTCCTCGTGGGTGAGACCGGCCTTGTCCATGGCGGTCTGGATGACCGCGGACGTGCGCTCCCAGATCTCCGTGGGGTTGTGCTCCACCCAGCCCGCCTGCGGCAGGATCTGCTCGTGCTCGAGCTGGTGGCGGGCGACCTCGTTGCCGCCGTGGTCGAAGATCATGAAGCGGGTGCTGGTGGTGCCCTGGTCGATCGAACCGATGTAGTCAGCCATGGTCATGCTCCTTGTCGAGGGTGGGGGCGGTCAGGAGACCGTGTCGCCGGTGGGGTTGTTGCTCGCGGGCAGGACGTCCTCGGGCAGGTAGGGCTCGATCATGAACTTGAAGATCGCGCCGCCGATGAGTCCGCCGATGATCGGCGCGATGATCGGGAGCCAGAAGTACAGCTCTGGACCGTTCGCCGACTCGAACGCCCCGGAGTATCCGGTGATGAACGACGCCAGGCGCGGACCGAAGTCGCGGGCCGGGTTGATCGCGTAGCCGGCGTTGGAGCCCCACGCCATGCCGAGACCGACGACCAGCAGGCCGACGAGCAGCGGCGCCATGTTCGACAGCGGGCCGTTGTTGGCCGCCGTGGTGAGGGCGAAGATGACCAGGACGAGGATCGCGGTGCCGACGATCTGGTCGAGGAACGCGGTCGGGATCGAGATGCCGGCGCCGGGCGACGTCGACCAGATGCCCTGCGTGGCCTTGGTGTGGCCGGGGTCGATCTTGGCGATCGCGTCGGCGTAGGTGACGCGGACGATGAGTCCGGCGACGAACGCGCCGAGCGTCTGGGCCACGACGAACGGGCCGACCTTGCGCCACTCGAAGCCCTTGAAGGCGGCCAGCGCGATGGTGACCGCGGGGTTCAGGTGGGCGCCGCTGAGACGGGCGGCGACGTACACACCCATCGTCACGCCGATGCCCCAGGCCCAGGCGATCGAGTCGTAGTTGCCGGCCGTCGAGTCCGGTCCGGGGCCGCCCCCGGTGACGACCTGGGCGACGACGCCCACGCCGAACAGGATGAGGATCATCGTGCCGAGGAACTCGGCGATCAGCTCCCCGGTGTACGCGTTCTTGTTCACGGAACCCTCCAGTCCGTCGGCCCCGCACCGTTGCGGGGTGTCCCGAAACTAGGAGGCGGTGTGACGAGGGTCAACGAGGGCCGTTCGACAATCCCGAACGCTAGGGTGTGAGGCGTGCCCGGAGCCCTGCAGTCCGTCGAGCGCGCCGCCGCCGTCCTGCGCGTGCTGGGTGGCGCCGGACGTCCGCTCGAGCTCGCCGAGATCGCCGCCGTCCTCGACCTGCCCAAGACCACCGCGTTCGGCCTGGTGCGCACGCTGCGCGACGTCGGCTTCGTCGACCAGCCCGCACCGGGATCGGCCTACACGCTCGGCAGCGGCCTGACCGACCTCGACCGGCTCGGACTCGACCCGCACGACCTGCGCTCGCACGCCACCAACTGGGCCGACGCGCTCGCGGCCCACGTCCGGCTCGAGGTGCTCGTCTCGATGCCGCAGGGCGACGACGTGCGCGTCGTCCACCACGTGTTCCGCCCCGACGACACGGCGCAGGCGCTCCGGGTGGGCGAGTCGCTGCCCCTGCACGCCACGGCCACCGGCAAGGTCGTGCTGGCGACGACGGCCTCGCGCGGCGCGCGTCCGTCCACGCTGGAGCGGTTCACCACGCGCACCGTCCGCACGCGGGCCGAGCTGGAGGGCGAGCTGCAGCGGGTGCGCCGTCAGGGCTGGGCGTCGGCGCTCGGCGAGCACCAGCCGGGCGTCGGCAGCGTCGCGGTGGCGTTGCGCGGCCTCGGCGGCCTGGCCGTCGGCGCGGTGGCCGTCGTCGGCCCCGTCGACAAGGTGTTCGCGTCCGGTGGCGCGGCGCGTCCCGAGGTCGTGCGCGAGGTGCGCGCGACCGGCCGGGCCATCTCGCGGGCGCTGGTGGCGCCGTCGTGAGCCGGGCGCTGATCGCGGCGATCGACCAGGGGACGACGTCGACGCGCTGCATGCTGTTCGACCGGCAGGGGCAGACGGTGTCGCTCGCCCAGCGCGAGCACCGCCAGGAGTTCCCGCGGCCGGGCTGGGTGCAGCACGACGCCGACGAGATCTGGCGCAACGTCCAGCGCGTGGTGCCCGCCGCGCTGGCGCAGGCGGGTGCGTCGCCGTCCGACGTGGTGGGCCTGGGCATCGCCAACCAGCGCGAGACCACCGTCGTGTGGGACCCGCGGACGGGACGCTCGCTCGGCCCGGCGATCACCTGGCAGGACACCCGCAGCGCCGAGGTGGTCGAGCAGCTGGTGGCCGACGGGCACGAGCCGCTGGTGCGCGAGCTGACGGGCCTGCGTCCCACGACCTACTTCGCCGGCCCGCGGCTGCGCTGGCTGCTCGACAACGTCCGCGGGCTGCGGGAGAAGGCCGACGCGGGCGAGCTGCTGTTCGGCACCATCGACTCCTGGCTGATGTGGAACCTCACCGGCGGCCCGGACGGCGGCACCCACGTCACCGACGCCACCAACGCGAGCCGCACGATGCTGATGGACCTCGACACCCTGCAGTGGGACGACCGGCTGCTCGCCGCGATGGACCTCCCCCGCTCGGTGATGCCCGAGATCCGCTCCAGCGCCGAGGGGTACGGCACGTGCGCGTCCCTGCTGCCCGGCGTCCCGCTCGCCGCGGCGCTGGGCGACCAGCAGGCCGCGCTGTTCGGGCAGACCTGCTTCACCGCCGGCGAGGCCAAGTGCACCTACGGGACCGGTGCGTTCCTGCTCGTCAACGCGGGCACCAAGCGACCGACGTCCACGCCGAGCCTGCTCACCACCGTCGGCTACGTGCTCGGCGACGACGACCCCGTCTACGCCGTCGAGGGCTCCATCGCGATGGCCGGGTCGCTCGTGCAGTGGTTCCGCGACTCGCTCGGGATGATCCGCACCGCCCCGCAGATCGAGACGCTCGCGCGCAGCGTCGACGACAACGGCGGCTGCTACATCGTCCCGGCGTTCTCGGGTCTGTACGCGCCGCGCTGGGAGCAGGACGCGCGCGGCGTCATCGTCGGGCTCACCTCGTACGTGGGCCGCGGGCACCTGGCGCGCGCCGTGCTGGAGGCCACGGGCTGGCAGACCTACGAGGTGGTCGAGGCGATCCGTGCCGAGGCCGGCATCGAGCTGGCCGCGCTTCGCGTCGACGGCGGCATGACGTCCAACCACCTGCTCATGCAGTTCGTCTCCGACGTGCTCGACGTGGGCGTCGACCGTCCGCTGGTGTCCGAGACCGTGTGCCTCGGCGCGGCGTACGCGGCCGGATTGACGGTCGGCTACTGGTCCGACCTCGCCTCCCTGCAGCGCAACTGGCACCGGGCGGCGTCGTGGCAGCCGGACATGGACGCCGGCCTGCGCCGCAGGGAGGCGTCGCGCTGGAACCGCGCGGTGGAGCACGCCCTGGGCTGGGCGGGCCACGAGGACGGGTGACGTCCCGCGGCCGGGGGTCCCCACGACTAGGCGAGCTCCGGCCCGTCCGCGCGCGGCGGACGGGCCTGACGTCACCGGATCGTGAGGATCGACCCGGGAGCCCTACGCTCTGGCCATGACGATCGAGCGCCAATGAGCGAGCACGCAGACGTGGTGGTGGTCGGGGGCGGCCACAACGCCCTCGTCGCCGCGACCTACCTGGCCCGCGCGGGACTGCGCACCGTCGTGCTGGAGCGTCTGGACGCGACGGGCGGCGCCGCCGTCAGCGTCGAGCCGTGGGCGGGGGTGCCGGCGCGGCTGTCGCGGTACTCGTACCTGGTGAGCCTGATGCCCGAGGCGCTGATCGCCGACCTGGGCCTCGACCTGGACCTGCGCTCGCGCCCCACCGCGTCCTTCTCCCCCACGCTGCGCGACGGCGTGGCCGACGGGCTGCTGGTGGAGTCGGTGCCGAGCCAGGCGACGTCCGAGTCGTTCCTGCGCCTCACCGGCGACGAGTCGGCGTACACGGCCTGGGAGCGCTTCTACGACGAGGTGGCCGGGCTCGCCGAGGTGGTGGCGCCGACGTTCCTGCAGCAGCTGCCTCGCGCGTCCCGTCTGCGCGAGGACGCCGAGACCGCCACGTGGGACGCGATCGTCGAGCAGCCCCTGGGGCAGACGATCGAGCAGCGCTTCCACGACGACCTCGTGCGCGGCGTCGTCGCCACCGACGCCCTGATCGGGACGTTCGCGTCGCTCAACGACGCGTCGCTGATCCAGAACAAGTGCTTCCTGTACCACCTCGTCGGCAACGGGACGGGTGAGTGGCGCGTGCCCGTCGGTGGCATGGGCGCCGTCACCGGCGAGCTCGCCCGCGCCGCCACGCACGCCGGCGCCCAGCTGCGCACCGGCTGCACCGTGACGTCGATCCGCTCGGACGACGACGGCGCGCAAGTGACCTTCGCCGGACCTGACGGGGAGACGACGATCGACTGCGACTGGGTGCTCTGCGGCGCGGCCCCGGCCGTCCTCGACGAGCTGGTGGGCCGCGAGGTGCGCTCCAAGCCCAGCGGCGCACAGCTGAAGATCAACCTGCTGGTGGACCGCCTGCCTCAGCTGGCCAGCGGCATGGACCCCGAGACGGCGTTCGCCGGCACCCTGCACCTGGGCGAGAGCTACTCCGAGCTCGAGACGGCCCACGCCGAGGCCGCGGCGGGCAGCGTCCCGTCCCGGATGCCGGGCGAGACCTACTGCCACACCCTCACCGACCCGTCGATCCTCGGCGCCGAGCTGGCCGCGTCCGGCGCCCACACGCTGACGTACTTCGGCCTGCACACCCCGTCCGAGCTGTTCGAGACCGACCCGGTGGGCCAGACCAAGCTCGCCGTCGAGCGCGCCATCGCCGAGATGGACCAGCACCTCGCCGAGCCGCTCGAGTCCGTCCTCGCCCACGACGCCGACGGCCGCCCCTGCATCGAGGCCAAGAACCCCCTCGACATCGAGCTTGCCCTCAACATGCCCGGCGGCCACATCTTCCACGGCGACCTCGCCTGGCCGTGGCTGTCGAGCTTGGACGCGGCCGAGACCCCGGCCGAGCGCTGGGGCGTCGCCACCCCCCACCCGCGGGTGCTGATGTGCGGCAGCGGTGCCCGTCGCGGCGGCGCCGTCAGCGGCATCGCGGGCCACAACGCCGCCCACGCGGTACTCGATTTCATCCGGGGCTGACCGTCCTGCTACAGTCTCTCCTCGTTGCCCGGAGGCTCTCGCCAGCGTCCGGGCGACATGCGCCATTAGCTCAATAGGCAGAGCAGCTGACTCTTAATCAGCGGGTTCGGGGTTCGAGTCCCTGATGGCGCACATCATCTCAATCAGCCCCCACCCTTAAAGGGTGGGGGCTGATTTCTTGGGTCGTCGCCAGACCTCGCACGGGTCAAACCCAGTCATCCCTCAGCAACGAGTGCCTTCGTAATCTCCGCGCGAAGTTTCTGGACGAGGTCGTCGTTGCTGTCGAAGATCACGAGTTGGCGAGCACGAACATCGAATGGGACGTCTTCCGGTCTACTCGCTACAAGAATGGTCGTCTTCCCTAGCGTTTGCGCAATCCCCAGTTCGTACATCACATTGGGATTCCGACCGTTGATATTTGCAACGATTATCCGTGCACGGACGATCATTTGCACTATATGTGAAAATACATCCTCGGGCCTAAAGTCCTCATCCCCACGCACCGCCCGCATGCCTATGCCATCACAAGCCTCCTTCACAGCCGTAAAATCGGCCGCATAAGACTGGTGAAAGGGCGTCAGAACAAACACCAGTTGCGGATCCCCACGCAAATCAGCATCCCGCACATTGGCGCTCGCAACGATTGGCGAATCTACTAGGCGCGGACTCCGTGCAGACGATCCTTGAACACTCTGCGACGCCAACAACAGGTGGTTTGCGTCCCGCCAACGCTCTTCCGTTGAGACCAGTTGACTATTCAGATCATAAATTTTCCCTTCTAACGACCTGCGCATCATTTCGAGTTCAATCTGGCGTCTTTCGTGGTCGTAGTTGCCCTTACGCACCCGCTCGTAAATGAGCAGCATCGCAAGGACGAATGCCAGGATAGGCGCCACGACGGCAGCCACTACTGAGAGCGTCGATCCTGTCATGCCTTCATTCCATCCTGAATGTAGCTCACTATGTAAACAAGCAGTCCAACTGTTATAAAGAGGTTGATAGTCAGCGGCACAAAGAGCATGCCTATGCGGCTCTCCGTGAAAAATCGGTCGCTTCGCCTAGACAGGAAGACAGCCACCGCACCAACTATCATGCTAGCAACAAGCAACGCAAGATCCCTCTCGTCAACGTCCTGGGTGACCACTAGCAGGCCAGCCACCAACGAGACCGCAAGAAAGGAAATGTCGATCGGCAGTGATAGCAACTGCTTTATAAAGTCCGGAAAGGAGACTTCCTTATCGATCATGACTCGCATTGCAAACTTGTAAGCCAGAATAAGGGCTGGCACCCATAAACCCGACACCGTGCCCGTCCATCCTGGCGTCGAGCCGCACCCGTCACCGTCTAGTTCTCCGCCGAGCCAACGATAGAGCATCGCAGCCATCTTGATCGCGCTCTGGACACGTCGCTGCCATCACCAAGCGGCAGCACTTAGCCAGTTCTCCCAGGCGCCAGCGGCTGGGGTCATCACGGGAGTACGGGGCGTACATCAGCGGCAGGTCGCCATGGCCCGCTTGCGGGCATAAGTGAGCTTGGGACGGCACCTGTCTGAGCGCCGACGTCGACGAATGGCAGGCCCGACGCCGCGGTCGGCACCGCGGCGAAATGCTCGGGCGGTAAGGTCCATCGGCTCACCCTCGTGGGAGTGATAGCAGCCGGCCCCGTGTTGTTGCTCGCCGAAGAGGTTTCCTGCACACTCAAGCGCTTATGGGGGGCACCTGGCCAGCTAATCGCGGTCGTGCCGCGTGGGCGCGTCCGACAGGATGGTGCGGTGTACCTGACCCTCACCTCGACGTCGACCCCGGCGACCGACCTCGGCTTCCTGCTCCACAAGCACCCCGAGCGGGCGCAGAGCCTCGACGTCCTCGCCGGCCGGGCGCACGTGTTCTACCCCGAGGCGAGCGACGAGCGGTGCACCGTCGCCCTGCTGCTGGAGATCGACCCGATCGCGCTGGTCAAGGGCCGCCGGGGGCAGCGGGACGCGTTCTCCCTCGGCCAGTACGTCAACGACCGGCCGTACGCGGCGTCGTCGATGCTCGCCGTGGCGATGGGCAAGGCGTTCCGGACGGCGATGGCCGGGCGGTGCGACGCGCGTCCCGACCTGGTCACCCAGGCCCTCCCCCTGACGATCCACGTGCCGACGCTGCCCAGCGCCGGCGGCGCCGACCTCGTCCGCCGGCTGTTCGAGCCGCTGGGCTGGACGGTCGACGCGCGCCCGATCGCGCTCGATGAGACGGTGCCGGCGTGGGGCGGCTCCCGCTACGTCGACCTCACGCTGACCGGCGACGTCGTGCTGGCCGACGCGCTGAGCCACCTGTACGTCCTGCTTCCCGTGCTGGACGACGCCAAGCACTACTGGGTCACCGGCGACGAGGTCGACAAGCTGCTTCGCGCCGGCGGCGACTGGCTGGGCGCGCACCCCGAGCGCGAGCTCGTCACCCGCCGCTACCTCAAGCACCAGCGCGACCTCGTCCTCGACGCCACCACGCGGCTCACCGAGCTCGACGGCACCGTCGACGAGCCCGCACCCGACGACGACCGCGAGACCCTGCCGCTCGTCGTCACGCGGCGGCGCACCGTCGTCGAGGCGCTCAGGGCCGAGGGCGCGTCGCGCGTCGTCGACATGGGATGCGGCGAGGGCGCGCTGCTGCGCGACCTGGTGCGCGACCCCGCGTTCGGCGAGGTGGTGGGCGTCGACGTGTCCGCCCGCGCGCTCGAGGTCGCCGAGAGGCGGCTCGACCTCGACCGCCTGCCCGACACCCAGCGCAGCAAGCTGACGCTGGCGCAGTCGTCGCTGACGTACCGCGACGACCGCTTCGCCGGGTACGACGCCGTCGTGCTGATGGAGGTGGTCGAGCACCTCGACCCCGAGCGGCTGCCCGCGCTCGAGACCACCGTGTTCGCGGGGTTCCGGCCGCGCACGGTCGTCGTCACCACGCCCAACGTGGAGCACAACGTGCGCTACGAGCACCTGCCCGCGGGGACGTTCCGCCACCGCGACCACCGCTTCGAGTGGACGCGCGCCGAGCTCGCCGCGTGGGCCGAGGGCGTCGGCGCCCGTCACGGCTACGCCGTCCGCTACGCCCCCGTGGGCGACGACGACCCCGAGGTCGGCCCACCCACCCAGATGGCCGTGTTCACCCGCATCGAGACCAGCCAGGCGGCATCGTGACCGAGCCCCACACGAACGAGCTCAGCATCCCCGAGCTGAGCCTCGTCGCCCTGGTGGGCCCGTCCGGCTCGGGCAAGTCCACCTTCGCGCGCCAGCACTTCAGTGCGTACGAGGTGATCTCCAGCGACGTCTGCCGCGGACTGGTGTCCGACGACGAGAACGACCAGTCCGTCACGTCCGACGCGTTCGACGTGCTGGGCTTCATCGCCGGCAAGCGCCTGGCCCGCGGGCGCCTGACGGTCGTCGACGCCACCAACGTCCAGCGCGACGCCCGCCGCAGCCTCGTCCAGCTGGCCAAGGACCGCGACGTGCTGCCAGTGGCGATCGTGCTCGACCTGCCCGAGAGCGTCTGCGTCGCCCGCAACGCCGAGCGGCCCGACCGCGACTTCGGCGCGCGCGTCGTCAAGCGCCAGGCCGAGCAGCTGCGGCGGTCGATCCGCGGGCTGCAGCGCGAGGGGTTCCGCCAGGTGCACGTGCTGTCGAGCGTCGAGGAGGTCGAGGCGGCGACGATCGTCCGCGAGCGGCTGCGCAACGACCTCCGCGACGAGCACGGGCCGTTCGACGTGATCGGCGACGTGCACGGCTGCCGATCCGAGCTGGAGACGCTGCTCGGGAAGCTGGACTACGCCCTCGTCCGCGACGACGCCGGCCGCGCCGTCGACCTCACCCACCCCGCCGGACGTCGGCCCGTGTTCGTCGGCGACCTCGTCGACCGCGGCCCCGACTCCCCCGGCGTGCTGCGCCTGGTCATGGGTGCGGTGAAGGCCGGGCACGCGCTGTGCGTGCCGGGCAACCACGAGGCCAAGCTCGTCCGCGCGCTCGACGGCAGGAAGGTGACGGCGTCGCACGGGCTCGCCGAGACGCTCGACCAGCTCTCGCGCGAGGACGACGCGTTCGTCGCCGAGGTGCGCGAGTTCTGCTACGGCCTCGTCTCCCACCTGGTGCTGGACGACGGCCGACTCGTGGTCGCGCACGCCGGGCTGAAGGAGGCGTACCACGGCCGCGCGTCCGGACGGGTGCGCAGCTTCGCGCTCTACGGCGACACCACGGGCGAGACCGACGAGTTCGGCCTGCCCGTGCGCCTGCCGTGGGCCGACGACTACCGCGGCAGCGCGATGGTGCTCTACGGCCACGTGCCCACGCCGCAGGTCGAGTGGATCAACGGCACCATGTGCCTCGACACCGGCTGCGTGTTCGGCGGCGAGCTGACGGCGCTGCGCTACCCCGAGAAGGAGGTCGTGGCGGTGCCGGCCGAGCGGGTCTGGCACGAGCCGAGCAAGCCGTTCACCACCGGGCCCGCCGCGCGCGAGCCCGACCAACTGAGCGTCGACGACGTGCTGGGCAAGCGCGTCGTCGAGACGTCGCAGCACGGCCGGGTCACGATCGGCGAGGAGAACGCGGCCGGCGCGCTCGAGGTGATGAGCCGCTTCGCGCTGCACCCGCGCTGGGTGCCGTACCTGCCGCCGACGATGGCGCCCGTCGCCACCTCGGCGCGCCCCGACCTGCTCGAGCACCCCGACGAGGCGTTCTCGGCGTTCGCGAGCCAGGGCGTCACGCGGGTGGTCTGCGAGGAGAAGCACATGGGCTCGCGGGCCGTCGTGCTCGTGTGCCGCGACGCCGACGTCGCCGCGTCACGCTTCGGCGCCACCGGCGGCGAGACCGGAGCGGTCCACACCCGAACCGGCCGCACGTTCTTCGAGCGCGACCTCACTGAGGAGCTGCTCGGACGGGTGCGCGCGGCTGTCGATGCCGCCGGGCTCTGGGACGAGCTGGGGACGGGCTGGCTGCTGCTCGACGCCGAGCTGCTGCCGTGGTCGGCCAAGGCCGGCGAGCTGCTGCGCGACCAGTACGCATCCGTCGGTGCGTCCGCGCGGTCGTCCCTGGCTGCGGCCGCCGACGGACTGCAGGCCGCCGCCGACCGCGGCGTCGACGTCACCGACCTGCTCGGACGCACGCGGGCACGCGCGACCGACGCCGACCTGTTCGTCGACGCCTACCGCCGCTACTGCTGGCCCGTCGACGGGCTCGACGGCGTGCAGCTCGCGCCGTTCCAGGTGCTCGCCACCCAGGGACGGACGTACGCCGAGCGCGAGCACGCCTGGCACCTCGACGTCGCCGACCGGCTGGTGGCCGCCGACCCGTCGACGTTCCGCACCACCCGTCGCCTCTTCGTCGACACCGCCGACGCGGCGTCGCTCGCCGAGGGCGTGGCGTGGTGGGAGCAGCTGACGGCGGGCGGTGGCGAGGGCATGGTCGTCAAGCCGGCGACCAACCTGACGCGCGGGAAGAAGGGGCTGGTCCAGCCCGGCCTCAAGGTGCGTGGACGCGAGTACCTGCGGATCATCTACGGCCCCGACTACACCGAGGCCCAGCACCTGGCGCGGCTGCGTGACCGCAACCTCGGGCGCAAGCGCTCGCTCGCCCTGCGCGAGTACGCGCTCGGGCTCGAGGCGCTCGAGCGGCTCGCCCGCGACGAGCCGCTGTGGCGCGTCCACGAGGCGGTGTTCGCGGTGCTGGCGCTGGAGTCCGAACCGGTGGATCCTCGACTGTGACCATGAGCGAGCGGCGGGCGCGCTGGCGCCGGCGCGCCTTCTGGCCGCTGACGGTGTCGGCGGTGGTGTTCCTGGCCGCGTACGCGTGGCCCATCCTCGACCCCGACCTGCCGCGGCACTGGGTGGTGCTGTGCCGCACCGCGACCACGGTGACGTGGGCGGTGTTCGTCGTCGACTACGTCGCGCGGCTCGTGATGGCGCCCGACCGGCGCAGGTTCGTCCGCACCCACCTGCTCGACCTCGCGGTCGTCGTCCTGCCCCTGCTGCGACCGCTGCAGCTGCTGCGGCTCGTCACGTTCCTGCACGTGCTCAACCGCTACGCGACGGGCTCGTTCCGCGGACGGGTCGCGGCGTACGTCGCCGGCGCCACCGTGCTGGTGGTGTTCGTCGCCTCGCTCGCGGTGCTCAACGCCGAGCGCGGCCGGCCCGGCGCGAACATCGAGACGTTCGGCGACGCGCTGTGGTGGGCGATGACGACCATCACCACGGTCGGGTACGGCGACTACGCCCCCGTCACCGTGACCGGACGCATCGTCGCCGCGGTGCTGATGCTGTCGGGCATCGCCCTGCTCGGCGTGGTGACCGCCGGCCTCGCGTCGTGGCTGATCCAGCGCGTCAGCCAGGTCGACGAGGACGCCGAGCAGGTGACGCGCGGCGACGTCCGTGCGCTGCGCGAGGAGATCACCCGGCTGCGGGCCGATGTGGAGCGACTCCGCCGGGATCCCTGACACCCCGCGTCCGCGGGAGTAGCGTCGTCGACGTGGACGAGGAGGCCGGTGAGCTCGCGTGCCGCTTCGCCGCGGCCCTGGCCGCCAAGGACCGCGACGAGTTGTGCGACGTCCTCGCCGCCGACGTCGACTTCCACGGCATGACGCCGGGCCGCACCTGGAGCGCGCCCTCGTCGGCGGCCCTGGTGGACGACGTGCTGCTCGGGGCCTGGTTCGAGCCCACCGACCGGATCACCGACCTGGTGTCGGTCGAGACCCACGCGGTGATGGACCGGACCCACCTCACCTACCAGCTGACGGTCCTGAACGTCGACGGGCTGCACCTGGTGGAGCAGACCGCCTACCTCACCGAGTCGGCCGGCCGGATCGACTGGATGCGGCTCATGTGCAGCGGGTTCCGTCCGGTCCACTGATCGTCGTGTCTCTCCGGGAATCCTCAATTCCTACACAAGATGAGGTAAAAGCCATCACTATGTAGTAGTGAGCAAGCACCGAGCACCGACCCTGGGCGAGGCCCTCGTGACGTCAAGCCTGCTCACCGAGAGCCAGCGGGACTGGGCCCTGGACGTCGCCACGACCCACAAGTGCCGCCTCGGCGAGGTCCTCGTCGCGTCGGGCCTGGTCCGGCGGGTGGACCTGTTCCGGGTGCTCGCCGACATGTGGGGCTACACGCTGATCGACCTGGTGCGCGAGCCCGTCGAGGCCGGGGTGCTGCAGGGGCTCGACCCTCGCCGCCTCGCCGACCAGGGCTGGGTGCCGGTACGCCGCGGCCGCGTGGGCGCCACCGGCACGGAGTTCGTCCTCGTCGCCACCAGCGAGCGCCCGACGCCCGCCCTGCGCGCGACGGTGGAGCAGGCACTCGCGACACCGGTGCAGTTCCAGGTGACCACCGACTGGGACCTGCGCCACGCCCTGCACGAGGGCTTCCGCGACGAGATCGTCGAGCAGGCCACGATGGGGCTGTGGCAGCGCGAGGCCACCCAGTCCGCCCGTACGACGGTGCTGGGCCGGCAGAAGCTCGGCATCGTCCTCACGCTCGTCGCGATCGCGGTGGCGGCCGTGCTCGCGCCGCTCGCCACGGCCAAGACCGCGATGGCGGTCGTCAGCCTGGTGTTCCTCGCGTCGGTGCTCTTCAAGTACGTGGTGTGCCTCTCGGGCGCCAAGCGCGAGAACCACGTGCAGGTCACCGACGCCGAGGTCGAGGCGCTCGACCCCGGTGACCTCCCCGTCTACACCGTGCTCGTCCCCGTCTACCGCGAGGCCAACGTGGTGGCCGACCTGATCGCCAACCTCGGCGCGCTCGACTACCCGGCCGAGAAGCTCGAGATCCTGCTGCTCCTGGAGCAGGACGACGACGAGACGATCGCCGCGGCCAAGGCGGCCCGTCCGCCCGAGACGGTGACCTTCGTGATCGTCCCCCCGGGCCACCCCCAGACCAAGCCCAAGGCCTGCAACGTCGGCCTGTTCTTCGCCCGCGGCGAGCACCTGGTGATCTACGACGCCGAGGACAAGCCCGACCCCGACCAGCTGAAGAAGGCCGTGCTCGCGTTCCGCCGCGGCGGCGACGACCTCGTCTGCGTCCAGGCCGCCCTGAACTACTGGAACGCCACCGACAACTGGCTGACCCGGATGTTCACCCTCGAGTACTCGTTCTGGTTCGACTACATGCTGCCGGGCCTGGACAAGCTCCACCTGCCGATCCCGCTCGGCGGCACGTCCAACCACTTCCGCACCGCCGACCTGCGCGAGCTCGGCGGCTGGGACCCCTTCAACGTCACCGAGGACGCCGACCTCGGCATCCGGGCGTCGGCGCTGGGCAAGACCGTGGGCGTCGTCAACTCGACGACGTTCGAGGAGGCCAACCGGGCCCCGGGCAACTGGGTGCGCCAGCGCTCGCGCTGGATCAAGGGCTACCTGCAGACGCTGCTCGTCCACGCCCGTCAGCCCGGCAGGCTCGTGCGCAAGGCCGGGCCCGTGCAGGTCGGCGCGTTCGCGCTGCTCATCGGCGGCACCCCGGCCACGTTCCTGTGCACCCCGCCGCTGCTGGCGCTGTTCGTCGCGTCGCTCGTGGTGGGGCCGTCGGCCCTCGGCGGGCTGTTCGGCGGCTGGGTGCTGTGGGTCAGCCTGTTCAACCTGATCGCCGGCAACGGCCTGATGATCCACATCTCGATGATGGGCGCCTTCAAGCGCCGGCGGTACGAGCTGGTGCCGTGGGCGCTGCTCAACCCCGTCTACTGGCTGCTCCACTCGATCGCCTCGTACAAGGCGCTCTGGCAGCTCATCACCAAGCCCCACTACTGGGAGAAGACGACCCATGGTCTCAGTACTGCCGAGCCCGACCACGTCACCGTCGAGCCTGCCGGGGCCCTCGGTCGTCCCCATGCGGAGCCTGTGGCCGGCTAGCCCGAGCCGCCGCTGGACGCTGCGCGCGGCCCTGGCCGCGCCCCTGGCCGTCGCGGCGTGGTGGGCCTCGCACCAGGGGTTCGTCAGCGCCGCCAACGAGCGCTTCGCCCTGCACGCCGAGGCCCTCGTCGCCGGCGGCGCCGACCTGTCCGGGCTCGGCTGGGCCTACCCACCGCTGCCCACCCTGGCCGCCGCTGCCCTGCCCGGTGGTGCGCTGAGCCTATCGCTGGTGGCCTGCCTCCTGGCGGCGTTCGCGCTGCAGCGGGTGTGGGCGCTGCTGGTGCAGCGCGACCTGCCGCACCTGCTCGTCGGCGCGCTGCTCGCGACCGTCTTCGCCGTGCCGGCCGTGGCGTACGTGGCGAGTCAGTCGATGGCGGCCATCGGCTCGCTCGCGCTCCTCACCGTGGCGCTCGAGGGCGTCGCCTGGTTCACCCTCGCCCGCCAGACCGAGGCGGGGTTCATGGTGGGACTCGCGCTCGCCGGGGCCTTCTTGTTCGACCCCCTGGCCATCTTCTTCGCCATCGCCGTGGCCGCCATGTCGGTGCTCATCGCCCGCGACCGGTTCCGCGACGAGCCCGGCGCCGCCACGGCCACCGTCGCGGTCATGGTGTTCCCCGTGATGTTCCTGGCCGTGGCCTGGTCGTTCCTGCAGTGGCAGTTCACCGGCTCGGCCCTCGGCTGGGTGCTCCTCACCGACGACGCGCTGCAGTTCACCCACGGAGTCGTCGGTGGCCTCGGGATCGCCGCGGCCGAAGTGGGGCTCACCGTGCTCGTCAGCCCGCTGTTCGTCGTCGTGGCGCTGCTCTACTGGCGCCAGCCGCTAACGGTCCTGGCGCAGCTGGTCGTCGTCCCGGTGATGGTGATGGCGCTGTGGTTCCAGCTGCCGCTCACGGCGGTGTCGGTCTACCTCCTGTGCACCCTGGTCGCGCTCACGCACGTGCCGCGCGACCTCACCCGACGCCTGCAGGTGCTGATCGGCGTCGTCGCGCTCGTGCAGGTGGCCGCGGTGTGGGCGGTACCGCCCGTCAGCGACGGATTCGAGCAGTGGCTCGCTGTGCTGGGGGCGTCATGACCCTCACGCCCGCCCGCCTGAGCCAGGTGACGGTGCTGGTGGCCGAGCGCCGCACCGAGCTGTTCGCCGGCACCCGCTCCGCGGCCGACGCCCGCGCCCTCGCCTCGATGCTCGACCTCGCCTGGGTCGCCGGCCTGCTCGACGACCTCGACGGCGCCAGCGCGCCGTCCCGGCTGCCGGAGGTGTGGGCGGGCCTCCACGCGTCGACCTGGTCCCGGCGCCTGAGCGACCTGAGGGCGCGCTGCACCGCCGTCGAGCCCTCGTTGCACCGCCGGCTGGCCGGTTCACCGCGGAGGGTCACGGCCGCCGAGCGCGAGCTGGTCCGCACCGTCGCGTTCCTCGCCGACGGCGCCCTCACCGGACCGGGGTGGCACGCGCTGCTCCCCCTCGTCTGGACACACGTCGTGCTCGGGCCCGGCGACCTGCTCGCCATGCCGCCGCGCGGCCGCGCCCTCGTGCTGGACGGCGCGTGGGTGGAGGTCGTCGCCGACGTCACCCACCCCGTCGCCGACGACGCACCGCGGCGACTGGGGACCGTCGCGCGCGGACCGCTGGACGTCGCGCACGAGCCGCTGTCGGGCCTCACGGTGACCGTCGGGCGCTCACCGGTGTCGGTGTCGGTGTCGGTGCCCTGCGGGCAGGCGACCTGCACCGGCCACGCGACACGTCAGCTGAAGTGGAGCCACTCGTCCACCTCGGGCGCGCTGGCCCCCATGGCGTAGAGCAGGTCGGCCGCGAGCGAGCGGATCTGGGCGACGGTGGCGGCGGTGTTCATCGTCGCGGCCTTGGGCAGGGCGCGGGTGGCGGCGCGGGCGGCCTCGACGAGGAGGTCGCGGGCCTCGTCGAAGTCGTGCTGCTCGGCGAGGTCGTCGCCGAACGTCCGGACGGCGCGGGCGAGCGTGGAGACGGCGAGGTCCATGCCCTCGGGTGACGCCTCCCGCTGGCGGAGCATGGTGTGGACGCGGCGCGACAGCACGCGGGAGTCGCGCACCGCGTTGTCGATGTCGCGGATGGCGTCGGCGTAGAGGCGGACGTGCTCGCGCTGGCCCCAGCGGATCGGCGAGATGCGCGAGACCTCGTCGGCTACCGACACCGTCGACGTCAGTCCTTCGACGGTGGGCTGCATCGCGCGGCCCTGCTGCAGGGCCGTCCACGCGGGGCCGGGGTCGTGGTAGCGCAGCGACTCGGCGACGAGGTCGAGCAGCTGGGCCAGCCCGACGACCACCGACTGGACGTCGCGGTCGATCTTGCGCACCGGGTTTCCGGGCAGCACCACCGAGATCAGGACGCCGATCAGGCCGCCGACGAGGGCGTCGACGAACCGGTTGATCGCCGGGTTGCCGCTGCCCGTGATCGGGACGACGGCCGCCAGCAGCACCGCCGACGTCGCCGACTGCGTGCGCGCCAGCCCCTTGAGGCCGAGGAAGATCGCGGCCGTCACCGCCAGCGCCACGACGATCCCGATCTGCCAGCCGCCGCGTCCGATGATCGAGATGATGATCTCGCCCACCAGGATGCCGAGCGAGACGCCGAGGATCAGCTCGATGACGGTGCGGCGTCGCTGCCCGACGCTCGCGATGATGGTGATGATCGCCGCGATGGGCGCGAAGAACGGCTGCAGGTGGCCGAAGACGAGCGTGGCGATGTACCACGACACCGACGACGCCAGCGCGAGCTGGAGGATCGTCGTCCGCTGCTGCTTGAGCACGGCCCACCGCTTGGACAGCGGCGCCGGGACCCGTCCGCGCGGACGGTCGACGACGTGCGTGGCGTCCGGCGACAGCGGACGACCCAGCCGCCTCCACCGCGGTCCGGTCGCCATGGTCAGACCCTAGAGGTACAGACCGGTCTGACCGCCGTCGATGCGCTCGGCCGCGACCGCGTGCACGTCGCGCTCGCGGAGCAGCACGTAGTCGTCGCCGCGCACCTCGACCTCGGCGCGGTCGTCGGGGTCGTAGAGCACGCGGTCGCCGACCTCGACGCTGCGCACGTGCGGGCCGACGGCGTCGACCTTGGCCCAGGCGAGCCGGCGTCCCATGGCCGCGGTGGCGGGGATGACGATGCCGCCGCCCGAGCGACGCTCGCCGCTCTCGCGGTCCTGCGAGACCAGGACGCGGTCGTGCAGCATGCGGATGGGCGGCCGGTCGGCGCTCACGGGCGGGCGCGTTAGTCGTTGACGAGCTTGCGGATGACGACCACGAGGCCGACGAACGCCACGACGCCACCGGCGACGGGCAGGATCGTCTCGAAGCGCGGCGAGCCGTCGGGGTTGACGAACTTGGCCTTGACGCTCGCGACGCCGCGCGAGGCGATCGTGGCCGGCTTCACGCGGTAGACGAGCTGGTCGATCGTCGACGCGAGGCGCTCGCGCACCTGCTCGATGTCGTCGACCAGGTCGTCGGGCTTGGCATTCGCGTCCGGGCCGTCGGCCACTGTCTGCTCCTCGTCTAGGGGTGTCGCCGTGCTGCTGAGGGTGTCACGTTACCGATACGGGAGGATGGACGCATGAACGCACGCCTCGCGCCTGGCGACCAGGCCCCGGACTTCACCCTGCCCGACGACAGCGGCAACGAG
The DNA here is from genome assembly GCF_049059935.1 of Solicola agrisoli. NCBI lineage: Bacteria > Bacillati > Actinomycetota > Actinomycetes > Propionibacteriales > Nocardioidaceae > Solicola > Solicola agrisoli. Next base: position 124,992 of record NZ_JBMGQR010000002.1, read on the forward strand.
ATCACGCTGTCCGACCTGCGTGGACGCAAGGTCATCGTGTACTTCTACCCCGCGGCGATGACGCCCGGGTGCGCGACGCAGGCCTGCGACTTCACCAAGAACGAGCAGGACCTCGACGCCGAGGGCTACACCGTCCTCGGCATCTCGCCCGACAGCCCGGAGAAGATCGCGAAGTTCCGCTCGCAGGACTCCCTGACCGTCACGCTGCTGTCGGACCCCGAGCGCGACGTGCTCAAGGCCTGGGGCGCGTTCGGCGAGAAGAAGCTCTACGGCAAGGTCGTCGAGGGCGTCATCCGCTCGACGTTCGTCGTCGACGAGGAGGGCCGCATCGAGGTCGCGCAGTACAACGTCAAGGCCACCGGCCACGTCGCCAAGCTCCGCCGCGACCTCGGCATGGCCCCCATCGACGCCTGACGCTCGCCGCGGCGTCCGTCCGCTCCACGATTCGACCGGTTTCCGTCGTGCGGCACGGCGTGTCGACGACCGAAACGCGTCGAATCGTGGGGAGGGGCAGGCCCTAGGCTGGGCGCTGCGCCGACGTGGTGGAACTGGCAGACACGCAGGATTTAGGTTCCTGTGCCTCCGGGTGTGCGGGTTCGAGTCCCGCCGTCGGCACTCAGGCCTTCCGCGGCTCGCCCGCGTAGGTGCCGAAGCCCCACTGGTTGCCCTCGGGGTCGCGGAGGCCGAACTCCTTGCCGCCGTAGTCGGGGGCCTCGAGCGGACGGTCGATATCCGCCCCGATCGCGACGGCGCGGGCGTGCACGGCGTCGACGTCGGCGGTGACGACGTAGACCGACGTGGTGCCGGGCTGCTGGGTGAACGGGCCGTCGGGCTTGTGGATGCCGAGCATGACGCCGCCGCCCTCGGGCCAGTCGACCTGGGCGTGCTGGATGACGCCGGCGTCGTCGGCGTAGGCGACGTTCTCGGTGAAGCCGAGGCCGACGAGGAAGTCGATGACCGCGCGCGGGTCGTGGGCCTGGAAGGCCGGGTAGACGAACGTGGGTGCCGTGGTGTTCTCGCTCATGGGTCTCACCCTGCCTGCTCGACGCGCACCGCGGCTTGGACGTTTGCGACCTCGGCGCGCACCCACGCCGTCGGGCTCAGGCCGGTGAACTCGGTGAACTCCCGCACCAGGTGGGCGTGGTCGTAGTACCCGTGGGCGACGGCGACGCCCGTCAGGTCCAGGCCCTCCCCCGCGCTCACGCGCTCGCCGACGACCCGCCGGGCGGCGTCGAAGCGCATCAGGCGCGCCGCCGTCTTGGGCGTGACGCCCACCTCGCCGCCGAACAGCTGCGCGAGACGGCGTCGTCCGAGACCGAGGTGGTCGCTCAGCTCGGTGACCGTGCCCGCGCCGCGGCGGGCGCCGAGCCAGCGCCACGCCTCGACCACCTCGCGGCGCACGCGCGGACGGTCGTCGGTGGTGGCGAGCCGGTCGAGCAGGAAGCCCGTGACGACGGCGTACCGCGCGTCCCACGACGTCGCCGCCTGCAGCCGGTCGTGCAGCCGCACCTCGGCGTCGCCGAGCAGGTCGCGCGCGTCGTAGCGGTCGAGCGGCAGCGCGGACGCGGGCAGCCCGAGGAGCCGGCGCGCGCCCAGCGGGTGCAGGTCGAGCTGGACGCCCGCCCACCGTCCGGGCTGCACGACGTACGCGGGCTCGGAGTGCAGGCCGCCCAGGGTCGACCACTGGGTCTGGACGTCGCCCGCGCGCCACGCGTCCCCCGACGGCGCCACGGCGAGCGGGTCGACCAGGGCGAGGACGAGCGTCAGCGACCGTCCCGGCAGGCCGCGGTGGACGTCGGGCGTCAGGCCGGAGGCGGCGTAGCCGTGCATCGCCGAGACGAACGGACGCAGCGCGCGGGGCAGCACCGCGGGTGCCGGGGTCTCCCAGAGCGGGGTCACCCGCCCAGGGTGCCAGGTCAGAGGCCTCCGGCGAACCCGTGCTGGCGCCAGGCCTCGTAGACGACGATCGCGGTGGTGTTGGCGAGGTTGAGCGAGCGGCGGGCCGGGAGCATGGGGACGCGGACGCGGGCCGTCACGTGCGGGTCCTCGACGACGTGGTCGGGCAGCCCGGTGGGCTCGGGGCCGAACATCAGGACGTCGCCGGGCTGGTAGGCGACGTCCTGGAACATCACGTCGCCGCGGGTGGTGAACGCGAAGACGCGCTCGGGGGCGAGCGCCTCCCACGCGGTCTCGAGGTCCGGGTGGACGGTCATCGACGCGAGGTCGTGGTAGTCCAGGCCGGCGCGGCGCAGGTTGGCGTCCGAGAGGTCGAAGCCGAGCGGCTCCACCAGGTGGAGCTCGACGCCCGTGGCGGCCGACAGCCGGATCGCGTTGCCCGTGTTGGGCGGGATGCGCGGCTCGAAGTACAGGACGCGGAACACGGGCGTCAGCTGATCAGGGCGGCGACGTGCGGCACCATCAGCACCAGCGCGCGTCCGCGGTGGCTGATGGCGTCCTTGTCCTCCGGCGACAGCTCGGCGGTCGAGACGCCGTCGTAGCCCTCGGCGACGAACAGTGGGTCGTAGCCGAAGCCGCCGTCGCCCTGGGGCGCGCGCAGCAGGTGGCCGCGCATCTCTCCGGTCTCGACGCGCTCGACCGACCCGTCGACCATCGCCATCGCGCAGCGGAACTGGGCGCCGCGTCGCTCGTCGGGCACGTCCTCGAGCTGGGCCAGCAGCAGCGTGTTGTTGCGCTCGTCGCTCTTGGGCGGGCCCGACCAGCGGGCCGACAGCACGCCGGGCATCCCGTTGAGCGCGTCGACGCACAGACCGGAGTCGTCGGCCAGCGACGGGATGCCCGTGGCGGCGAAGGCCGCCCGCGCCTTGATCAGCGCGTTGCCCTCGAACGTGGGCGCGTCCTCGACGGGCTCCTCGAAGTCGCCGATGTCGTCCAGCCCCAGCACCTCGACGTCGGGCACGGCCGGCGTGACGATGCGGCGCAGCTCGGCGAGCTTCTTGTGGTTGTGCGTGGCCAGGACGACCGTGCGGCGCGGCGGGGTCACGACGCCAGGGCCTCGGCCTGCATGCGGGTGAGGTCGGCGCAGCCCTTCTCGGCCAGCGCGAGCAGCGCGTCGAGCTCGGCGCGGTCGAACGGCGCACCCTCGGCGGTGCCCTGGACCTCGACGAACGTGCCGCCGCCGGTCATCACGACGTTCATGTCGGTCTCGGCCGCGACGTCCTCGACGTACGGCAGGTCGAGGACGGGGCGACCGTCGACGATGCCCACGGAGATCGCGGCGACGGAGTCCTTGAGCGGCTCGCCCTTGAGCGCGCCGTCGGCCCGCAGCGACGCGACGGCGTCGGCGAGCGCCACGTAGGCGCCGGTGATGGCCGCGGTGCGGGTGCCGCCGTCGGCCTGGAGCACGTCGCAGTCGAGGTTGATGGTGTTCTCGCCGAGCTGCGCGAGGTCGATCGCGGCGCGCAGCGAGCGTCCGACCAGGCGCGAGATCTCGTGGGTGCGTCCGCCCACGCGGCCCTTGACCGACTCGCGGTCCGAGCGGGTGTTGGTGGCCGCCGGCAGCATCGCGTACTCGGCGGTGAGCCACCCGAGGCCGGAGTCACGGCGCCACCGCGGGACGCCCTTGGTGACGCTCGCCGAGCACAGGACGCGGGTGCGTCCGAACTCCACGAGCACCGAGCCTGCGGGGTGGTCGGCCCAGGCGCGGGTGAACCTGACGGGGCGGAGCTCGTCGACGGCGCGGCCGTCCGGGCGTGCAGCATCACTCATGCCGCAACCCTCTCACTCGCCGGTCAGACGACGAAGACGTCCCCGGCGTTCACGAGGTCGAGGTCGCCGTTCCAGGTGGACTTGGCGTCGGCGACGACCTCGTCGCGGTCGGTCCAGGCCGGCACGTGGGTGATGAGCAGGCGCCCGACGCCGGCGCGGGTGGCGTGGTCGCCGGCCTGGGCGCCCGTCAGGTGCAGGTGCTCGGGGTTGACGGCCGACTCGACGAACGACGCCTCGCACAGCAGGACGTCGGCGCCGCCGGCGAGGTCGACCAGGGCGTCGGTGGGGCCGGTGTCGCCGGAGTAGACCAGGACCTTGTCGCGCCAGGCCACGCGCAGCGCGTACGCCTCGACGGGGTGGTCGACGAGCACGACGCTGATCTCGAACGGGCCCACGGCGGTGGGCTCGCCGGCGTGCCACTCGTGGAAGTCGAACTCCGCGGTCATGCCGGGGTCGAGCGGCAGGTCGTAGGCGCGGGCGAGACGGTCGGCGGTGCCCGAGGGCCCGTGGACGGGGATGCGCGGCAGCGCGCCGTCGGGGTGGTACTTGCGCACCACGTAGTAGCCGGTGAGGTCCAGGCAGTGGTCGGCGTGCAGGTGCGACAGCGCGACCGCGTGGACGTCGTCGAGGCTGACGTGGCTCTGCAGCGGGCCGAGCGCGCCGCTGCCGAGGTCGAGCAGCAGGTTGAACGTGCCGCCCTCGTGCGGCGCCTGCACGAGGTAGCAGCTGGTGGGCGAGTCGGGGGCGGGGAACGAGCCCGCGCACCCCACGACGGTGAGGGTCATCTGGTCGGTCACACGGCCACCTGCGCGAACTGGTCGACGACGTCGAGCTCGGGGCCGAGGAACCTGCGGCCCAGCTCGCGGAACGATCCGGGGTGCCCGGTGGTCAGGAAGCGGTGGTCGGGCTCGGGCAGCGCGACGTCGCGCACCAGCCCACCGCGCTCGAGCAGCGCGTAGACGTCCTGCGCGCACTCCTCGGCGCTCGAGACGAGTGTGACGCCGTCGCCGACCGCGTAGGAGATGGCGCCGGTGAGCAGCGGGTAGTGGGTGCAGCCGAGGACGAGGGTGTCGATGTCGGCGCGCACGAGCGGAGCGAGGTACTCGGCGGCGACGGCCTGCAGCTCGGGCCCGCCGGTGACGCCGGCCTCCACGAGCTCGACGAAGCGGGGGCACGCCTGCGTGTGCAGCTCGATGCCGGGGTTGGCGGCGAACGCGTCGTCGTAGGCCCGCGACGCGGCGGTGGCCTGCGTGCAGATGACGCCGACGCGCCCGTTGCGCGTGGCGGCGGCGGCGCGGCGGGTGGCCGGGACGATGACCTCGACCACCGGGACGTCGTAGCGCTCGCGCGCGTCGCGCAGCACCGCGGCGCTGGCGGAGTTGCACGCGATGACCAGCGCCTTGACGCCCCGGGCGACCAGGTGGTCCAGGCACTCGAGCGCGTGCTCGCGGACGGCGGCGATGGGCTGCGGACCGTAGGGCTGACGCGCGGTGTCGCCCAGGTAGAGCACCGGCTCGTGCGGCAGCTGGTCCAGGACGGCGCGCGCCACCGTGAGGCCTCCGAATCCCGAGTCGAAGATCCCGATGGGTGCGTCGCTCACGTGGCCGAGCGTATGACGAGCCGGTGTCGGAAACGAAACGAACGTGGGCCAACGCTCGCGTGAGTCGCGTCTCGCGGCGACGCCTCGTCCAGGTGGATGAATTTCGTCCAATCGACGGCGGGCCCCTCGCCGTCGGACCTAGATTTCTTCTCGTAGGGGACAGCTGCGAATCAGTCAGAGAAAATCCTTCGGGACCGTTGTCGACCCCCCATGCCACGACGACACTTCTCTGTGCGCGGCTGTCCCCTCCCCCCATTCTGGCCGGTGCCACGGCCCCCTGATCGGGTCTAGGGTCCGCGGGCATGGACATGCTGCGGGGCGACGCGATCGCCCAGGCCCACCTCGCCGACTGGCGCAAGCTCGCCCAGGGACTCCACGCCCGGTTCCTGGTCGACGACTTCGGAGCGGGCGTGCGGTTCGTCGCCGCCGTGGGCGAGGCGGGCGACGCGGTCGGGCACCATCCGCGCGCCTCGATCGGCAGCGGCCACGTCGACCTCGAGCTCGTCAGCGCCGACGCGGTGTACCGCGACGACGAGGGCACCGAGCACGTCGTCGAGTGGGTCACCCAGCAGGACGTCGACCTCGCCCGACGGATCAGCGGGATCGCCGCCGAGCAGGGCGTCGCACCGGACCCCTCCGCGACCTGCGAGATGGAGCTGGGCGTCGACACCGCGCGGTCGGCGACGATCGCCCCGATGTGGGCCGCCCTGCTCACCGGGAGCCCGGACTCGCAGGGGCGCGGCACCCCCGGTGACGAGATCCGCGACGCCACGAACCGGGTGCCGAACCTGTGGTTCGACGACGCCGACGACCACGCCCCGTCGCGTCAGCGCGTCCACGTCGAGGTCTGGGTGGCGCCGGAGACGGCCGCCGAGCGGGTCGCCGCGGCCGTCGCCGCGGGCGGCACCGTCGTCGACGACTCCGAGTCGCCGGGTTTCACCGTGCTCGCCGACCCGGACGGCAACCGGGGTGCGGTGTGCGCGGACCTGTCCGCGGCCGGGAGGCCGTGACGGGTCCTCAGAGGGGCAAATGAGGCTGCGGCGGGCCGTGCGCCGGGTCGACGCCGTCGAACAGCGAGCTGACCGACTCCCCGGCGTGGATGCGCTGGACGGCCTCGGCGAACAGCGGCGCGACGGACCTCGTCCGCAGCTCGGGCCAGTCCGCGGGCGCCGGCACGGTGTCGGTGGTGAGCACCTCGGTGATGCCCGGGTGCGAGCGCAGCCGCTCGACCGCCTTGCCGGTGAACAGGCCGTGCGTGCAGGCGACGGACGCCTCGACGCAGCCCTCCTGCTCCAGCTTGTCCATCAGCTGGATGATCGAGCCGCCGGTGGCGATCTCGTCGTCGAGGACGATGGCGCGCTTGCCCGACACGTCGCCGACGATGGCGTCGATGACCACGCGGTCGTCGGCCAGACGCTGCTTGCTCCCGGCCGCGACCGGCACGCCGAGCAGGCGGGCGAACAGCGTGGCGGTCTTGGCGTTGCCGAGGTCGGGCGAGACCACGACGGTGTCGGTGAGGTCGCGGTCGGCGTAGTGCGCGGCCAGCTCGCCGATGGCCGTCAGGTGGTCGACCGGCACCGAGAAGAACCCGTGCACCTGCGGGGCGTGCAGCGTCATGGTGAGGACGCGGTCGGCGCCGGCCGTCGTCAGCATGTCGGCCACGAGTCGTCCCGCGATCGAGATGCGCGACGCGTCCTTCTTGTCCGAGCGGGCGTAGGCGTAGTGCGGGATGACCGCCGTCACCTGGGCGGCCGACGCGCCACGGGCGGCGTCGAGCATCAGCAGCAGCTCCATCAGGTGCTCCTGCGTGGGCGGCACCAGCGGCTGGACGACGTAGACGTCGCGCTGGCGGCAGTTGGCGTGCAGCTGCACCTGCAGGCAGTCGTTGGAGAACCGGGTGATGTCGACCGGTGAGACCGAGATGCCCAGCTGCCCGGCGATGGCGTCGGCCAGGGCGGGGTGGGCGTTGCCGGAGAAGACGACGATGTCGCGCACGACGCCACTGTGCCGCATGGCACCCCCGGGCCGCGAGGGGCACCATCGGAGGATGAGCCGACCACGCCCCCTGCGCGGCGTCAGCGAGACCCTGCTGTGGACGCTGTACCTGCGGGCGGTCGACGCCCGGTCGTCCCGCCCGGTGCTCGGCGACCCGTGGGCGCAGCAGGTGCTCGACCGGGTGGAGGTCGACGCGCGGCGCCTGGCCCTGCTGCGCGGCGACATCCGCACCATCGCCACGCGCGGGCGCGAGCTCGACCGCTGGACCCAGCAGTTCCTCGACCGGCACCCCGACGGGCAGGTGGTCAACCTCGCCTGCGGGCTCGACAGCCGGGTCCTGCGCGTGCGCCGGCCCGCCACGTCGGCCTGGACCGACGTCGACCTGCCCGACGTGGTCGAGCTGCGCCGCCCGGTCTACGACCTCCCGGACGACGTCGTCACGCTGGCTGCCTCGGCCACCGATCCCGCCCTGTGGCGCGACCTCCCCGACGACCGGCCGACGCTCGTCGTCGCCGAGGGCCTGCTCATGTACCTCGAGCCCGACGCCGTCGAGACGCTGCTGGACCACCTGGCCGCCCGTCGCTCTCCCGGAGAGATCTGCTTCGACGCCGTCGGACGGTGGGTGCTGCCCGTCAGCCGCCTGCTGAAGGTCGTCGCGCGCGACGACGTCCGGTTCCGCTGGTCGACGCGCGGCGCGCGCTCGCTGGCCCGGCAGCACCCCGGGCTCGTCGCCCTGGAGGACGTGCCGATGACGCCCCTGGTGGCCCGCGAGGCGGTGCCCGGGCCGGTGGGGCACCTGCTGGCCGCGTCGACGACGCTGTCGCCGCTCGCGAGCGCCATGCGTCTGCTGCGCCTCGGCTTCGGCCACCCCACACGAACGGGCATCTGACCCGCTCTCGATGACTGTTTCGCTGCGGCGGTCCGCCCGTTCGCGTGGACGTGACCCCCTGCGGTCCTAGTTTCGTGCTCGGCCACGGGGGTGACCACACCGAAGGACGCAGCAGACATGCCGGAGATCGACCTGTTCCCCGCCCACGCCTCCTCCCCGGAGGCCGTCCGCGCCGAGGCCGACCGCCTCACCGCCGCGCGCACCGATCTGCAGGCGCTCGGCGACGACGTCCGCACCCGTACCCGGGACGCCGCCACGCACACCGAGGGCCTGCTCGTGACGCCGCTGTCGCAGAGCGCCGACCCGACGATCGCCCAGGCGCGCGACCTCGCCGACGCGTCGGTGTTCGCCGGCGGCCTGCTGCGGCTCTGGGCGACCGCCGTCGAGGGCTACAACCGCGACATCGGGCCGCTCAACACGCGGTGGCGCGAGGCGAGCGAGACGCCACCGGTGGAGGCCGGTCTGCGTCAGGAGCTCGAGCGCGAGGAGCAGCGGCTGACCGCGGCGCTCGACGACGAGGCCGCGCTGATCGCCGGCCACCTCGACCGCGGCCCCAACGGCCAGGGCCTCGCGCTGCTCCACGACGAGGACGCCATCTCGTCGGCCGAGCTGCTCTCGGTCCGGCGTGACCTGCTGACGGACCAGGGGACGCTGCTCGCGGCGGTGGAGAAGGAGTCCGAGGGCCTGGACGCCGTCCGCGACATGTCCGACGCCGACCTGGCGGCCTGGCTGCGCGAGAACCCCGACGTCACCGACGACGTGTGGGAGGCGCTCGGCCGGCGGGTCGGTGGCTGGGACGCCGGCCAGGCCAGCGCCGACGCCGCCACGATCATCGGCGCGATGGACCGCAGGACCGACGACGCCGGCACCCGTGAGGCGATGAGCGGGCTGTCGCTCCTGACCGCCGTGGGCATCGCTGGCCAGCGGGGCGGCCGGACACTGCCCGGCACGTCGGCGGACTACCTGAGGACCTTCTACGGCGACCTCGACCGGACCGAGGGCGGGCTCCAGCGGTTCACCGACTGGATCAAGCAGGACGAGCACCTCGTCGACGAGGTGCGGACCACGCAGACGACCGTCTCGGGCTACATGGGCTACCCGGTGCCCGTCACCACGACGAGGACCGTCTCGGAGAAGCTCCCCGGCTTCGACCAGGCCACCCAGGACGCGATGCTCAACGACCTCGCCGACGGTCTGCTCCTGTCGAGCGACGAGGACCTCGGCGAGGGCCTGGGCGCCGACGCGCTCCCCCAGTCGGTCAAGGACGCCCTCGCCGACCGGACGAAGGTCGACACCGACTACAGCTACGCCGGCGAGGGCGTGGCCTACCTGCCCTACAAGATCGAGGGCGGGGAGAAGTTCGGCGAGCTCGCCGACCTGCTCGGCCACGCGTCGGCGGACGTCGAGGCCGGCGACCAGACCTCGCGCGACCTCACGATCGCCGCGGCCGACGTCGCGGGCAGCGTCAACGAGCACGCCGTCAAGGAGGACGACATGACGGACTGGATCAGCGACCAGAGCCGCACCGACTGGCAGGACCGGCTCCAGGGCGTCGTGTCCATCGCGAGCCGCAACGAGGACGCCAACGCGACGATGCTCCACGACGCGGCCCGCGACGGCTCGGGCGAGGGCTACGGCGACGACGGCAGCACGCGCGCCGACGTCGGGGCCGCGGCCGACCTGCGCGAGCTCTACCTGTTCGACTGGCCCGACCAGGGAAAGGCCGTCGCGCAGTACACCGACTGGATCCCCGCCGCGATGGGCGACCCGGGCACCCAGCAGATGGGTCTGCAGGCCTCCGGCGACCTGATCGAGTTCGCGACGGAGACCGGCACGAAGGACGCGGGCTCCAACACCTTCGGCTCCCTGATGCAGGGCGTGCCGCGCGACTACGTCGGCGAGGACGAGTCCAGCTCGGTGGGCGGGGCCAACCCGTTCGTCGCCCGCAGCTTCGCCGGGGTCGCGGCGGCCAACCTGGATGCGTTCGCCGACACCCCGACCGGTGGCTCCGAGGCAGGGCCCGACGGCGACGACAGCTTCAACGTCAACGCCGGCGACCGCGCCCGCTTCTTCACGCTCGTCGGCACCGACGACGACGCGATGCGCAGGCTCAGCATCACGGTGGGCGCCTACGAGCAGCTCGGCGCCAACGAGGCGATCCGCTCCGGCGACCCCGTCGAGCTGCAGCGCGCCGGCGAGGAGGCCGCCTACCTCGAGGGGCTCGTGGGCGCCGGCAGCGTCAACGCCGAGATCGTCGACAAGGGCACCGAGTACGCCGTGGACGTGGCGGACTACAAGGCCAACCTGCTGGCGGCGCAGGTGGGCAAGAACTTCCTGGGCAGCCTGATCGGCGCGGTCCCGCTCCCGGTCGGCCCGGCGGTCGCCAGCGGCGCGTTCAGCGGCCTGGGCGAGTTCGTCGTCCAGGGCGCCATCACCGAGCCCCCACTGCCGGACGGCGTCCAGGTGGGCGACGTCAACGACTCCACCGCGCAGACCGCGTCGGCCGCGTACACGTTCGCGCAGGCCAAGGTCGACGCCTACCCCGACCAGCTGCCGGAGCGGCTGAGCGGCCTGCTCGGCGACGACGGCAAGCTCCCGCCGCTCAGCGAGCTGTCCAACCGGGAGCTCAACGACCTGCGCGACTGGGGCCGCTCGGACGCCCGGTTCGAGCAGTACCAGCGCGACGCGGACACCAAGAGCGTCTACGACACGCTGGTGATCGACTCACGCGGCACGATCGACGCCAAGTCCTCGGCCCTCAACGACTTCCTGAGGGGGATCCGGCCGTAGGTCAGGCCCAGAGCTGCCCGTCGAGGGCTTCCTCGGCCTCGTCGACGGTGCCCTCGTAGGCACCGGTGGACAGGTACTTCCAGCCGCCGTCGCAGACGATGAAGCAGATGTCGGCACGCTCGCCGGCCTTGACCGACTTCGACGCCTGCGCCAGCGCCGCGTGCAGGATCGCGCCGGTGGAGATGCCCGCGAAGATGCCCTCGGAGTCGATCAGCTCGCGGACGCGGCGCACGGCGTCACGGGGTCCGACCGAGAAGCGGGCGTCGATGAGGGTCTCGTCGTAGAGCTCGGGGACGAAGCCCTCGTCGATGTTGCGCAGGCCGTAGACGAGCTCGCCGTAGCGCGGCTCGGCGGCGACCATGCGGACGTCGGGCTTGTGCTCGCGGAAGAAGCGTCCGACGCCCATCAGGGTGCCGGTGGTACCGAGACCGGCGACGAAGTGGGTGACGTCGGGCAGGTCGGCGAGGATCTCGGGGCCGGTGCCCTCGTAGTGCGCCTGGGCGTTGGCGGGGTTGCCGTACTGGTAGAGCATCACCCAGTCGGGGTGGTCGGCCGCGACCTGCTTGGCCACGCGCACGGCCTCGTTGGAGCCACCGGCGGCGGGCGAGGAGATGATCTCCGAGCCCCACATGCGCAGCAGCTGCTTGCGCTCCTCGGACGTGTTCTCCGGCATCACGCACACCATCCGGTAGCCGCGCAGTCGCGCGGCCATGGCCAGGGAGATGCCGGTGTTGCCCGACGTGGGCTCGAGGATGGTGCAGCCGGGGCGCAGCAGCCCCTCCTTCTCGGCCCGGAAGATCATCGCCAGGGCGGCCCGGTCCTTGATGGACCCGGTGGGGTTCTGGTCCTCGAGCTTGGCCCAGAGCCGCACGTCGGGCGAGGGCGAGAGCGTCGGCAGGCCCACCAGGGGCGTGCCGCCGACCGAGTCGAGCAGGGAGTCGTGACGCACGGCGTCGGCTCAGCCGCCGGCGACGGCGGGGAGGATGACGACGGTGTCGCCGTCCGACAGCGGGGTCTCCATGCCGCCGGAGAAGCGCACGTCCTCGTCGTTGACGTAGACGTTGATGAACTTGCGCACCTGACCGCCCTCGACCAGACGCTCCTTCAGGCCGCTGTGGTCGGCCTCGAGCTGGTCGATCGCCTCGGACAGCGTGGCGCCCGACGTCTGGACGGCCTTCTCGCCGCCGGTGTACGTGCGCAGGATGGTGGGGACGCGAACCTCGATGGCCATGTCTGGGGTGTCTCGCTCTCTTGGCTCGGGGTGTGGCTGGTCAGGGGTGCTGTGAAGTAGAAGCGGGGACCACGGTGATTTCTTCCTCCGTGACCTCGCCGTCGACGATCCGGAACGACCGGAAGTCGTACGGGCCGTCGTCGTTGCCGGTCTCGCGGGTGGACACGAGCACGTAGTGGGCGTTCGGCTCGTTGGCCAGGCCGATGTCGGTGCGCGACGGGTACGCCTCGGTCGCGGTGTGCGAGTGGTAGACGACCACCGGCTCCTCGTCGCGGGCGTCCATGTCCTTGTAGAGACGGAGCAGGTCCGTGGAGTCGAACTCGTAGAACGTCGGCGACATCGCCGCGTTGAGCATGGGGACGTGCCGCGTGGGCAGGTCGGACCCCTCGGCGCCCGCGACGACCCCGCAGGCCTCGTCGGGGTGGTCGCGCCGGGCGTGGGCGACGATCGCGTCGCGGATGGCCTCGTCGATGGTCAGCACGCCTCCGAGCGTATCTGCGTCCCAGCATCCGGACCGACACCGCTCGATCGGCGAGACGGGCCCCCACCTACGATCAGCAGGTGAAGATCGTGTGGAGCAGCTTCGACGGGCGTTACTCCGACAGCCCTCGGGCCCTCTACGAGGCGCTGCTCGGCCGCGACGGCCTGGAGCACACCTGGCTCGAGCACCCCGACCACGCCGCCGCCTTCCCGGCGGACGCCCGCACCGTCCCCGTCCAGGGCGAGGCGGCCGTCGCCGCGCTCGAGGACGCCGACCTCGTGGTCGCCTCGTCCCACATCGAGCTGACCTGGACCAAGAAGCCCGGCGCGACCTACCTGCAGACGTGGCACGGCACGCCGCTCAAGCGCGTCCACCACGACGTGCTCTGGGCGCCCGAGGGTCGCCTGGACTGGCTGCAGCAGGACGTCGACCGCTGGGACGCGCTGCTCTCGCCCAACGAGGTGAGCACCCCGCGCCTGCGCGGCGCGTTCGGCTTCGACGGCGACGTCTGGGAGACCGGCTACCCCCGCAACGACGCCCTGCAGGCCCCCGACCGCGACGCCGTCCGCCGTCGTGTCCGCGCCGAGCTCGGGCTGGCCGACGACACGGTCGCCGTCCTCTACGCGCCCACCTGGCGCGACGACGAGGGCTACCGCTCCGACGGCTCCCCCATCACGATGGGCCTCGACCTCGCCCGGCTCACCGAGCGGCTCGGCGACGGGTACCAGCTGCTCGTCCGCCTGCACAACCTGGTCACCGGACGCTGGGCGCACGAGGAGATCGACGGCGTCACCGACGTGTCGTACCACCCCGACATCCGCGACCTCTACCTCGCGGCCGACGTCCTCGTCACCGACTACTCCTCGGTGATGTTCGACTTCTGCGTCACCGGCAAGCCCGTCGTCTTCGACGCCTACGACCTCGAGCGCTACCGCGACTCCACGCGTGGCTTCTACTTCGACCTGCTCCCCGTCGCGCCCGGCCCGGTGCTCAGCACCACCGAGGAGGTCGGCGACGCCCTGGCCGACCTGCCGCGCCTGCGCGCCGAGCACGCGGACGCGTACACGGCGTTCGCCGACACGTTCTGCCGCCTCGAGGACGGACGCTCGACCGAGCGCGTCCTGGGACGTCTCGGCCTCTAGTCCGTCCGGATCCGCCGAATCGGGCCCCCACGGCGGTGGTCCGCCGTAGGATCCCGGACCATGGATCGTGAGGGCCCTGACGACGCGGTGCGCGACCGCGCGTTCGTCGACGCCGCGATCGGGCAGCTCGTCAACGAGCTGAGCGACTACGCCGTCCTGATCCTCGACCCCGGCGGGCACGTGTCGAGCTGGAACGCCGGCGCCGCGCGCATCAAGGGCTACACGGCCGCGGAGATCGTCGGCCGGCACTTCTCGGTCTTCTACCCCCGCGCGGACGCCGCGAGCGGCCTGTGCGACACGCTCCTCACCGAGGCCGAGATGCAGGGCCGGGCCGAGCACGAGGGCTGGCGCGTCCGCCGCGACGGCACCACCTTCTGGGCCAACGTGGTGATCACCGCGCTGCGCTCCGGCGACGGCACCCTCCTCGGCTTCGGCAAGGTCACCCGCGACCTCACCGAGCGCAGGCTGGCCGAGCAGCACCTGGAGTTCCTGGCCAACCACGACCCGCTGAGCGGCCTGGCGAACCGCCGGGCGTTCTCGCACGCCCTCGAGACGCACCTCGCCGAGGCGGGCCGCACCGCGTCCGGGTCCCTGCTGCTGCTCGACATCGACCACTTCAAGTCCGTCAACGACACGCTCGGCCACGCGGCGGGGGACGCCCTCATCCGCGAGGTGGCCGACCTGCTTCGCCAGCACGTCGGCGACCACGGCGAGCTCGCCGCACGCCTCGGGGGCGACGAGTTCGCCCTGCTGCTGTGCGAGGGCGGCGAGCAGCGCGCCGTCGAGACCGCCCGGTCGATCATCGGACGTGTGGACGCCGAGGTGCGTGGGCGCTACACCACGGTCGACCGCGAGATCACCGTCAGCGTGGGCGTGTGCGCCATCACCGACGGCCCCACGACCGCGACCAGCGTGCTCGCCGCCGCCGACCTGGCGCTCTACGACTCCAAGCGCGGCGGCCGGCACCGGTTCACCGTCGCCGAGCTGACCACCACGCGCACCCCGACCGAGGGCTGAGCCTCAGTCGATCGCGCCGACGAGCGTCTCCTGGACGTAGCCCAGCCAGTCGTAGATGTCGGACATGACGACCGTCTGCTCGTCGTCGCTCTCGGACGCGGCCTCGGCGTCCTCCTCGGTCTCGATGCCCAGGCGGACGGCCAGCGCGAGACGCAGGTCGGTGAGCGAGCGCAGCCACGACTGCACCTCGCCCGGGTCGAGCTCGACCTCGACGGGCGCGGTGTCGGCGTCGTCGGGATCCATGCCGCCGCGCACGAGGGACTCGATGACGACCTCGGCGTTGGCCACCTTGGCCGTCGACAGACCGCGCTCGGTGTAGCGGCGGAAGTCGCCGGAGGCCTCGTCGTCGTCGCTGTACCCGTCGGGCAGGAGCCGGTGGAGCACGGGGTCCTCGGGCGGCAGGTGCGACGCCGCCGGCGCGAGCTGGTCGAACAACGGGTCGGGCGACGACTCGCTCGGCCCGGTGCGGTCCTGCAGCAGCTCGACGACCTGACCGAGGAGGTTGCGCAGCAGGTGCGCCTCGGTGGGCTCGAAGACGCCCACGATGCCGCCGCGGCGTCGTCGCTTGAAGGGCTTCACTGGGAGCCGGACTTCTCGAGGGTGGCCCACAGGCCGTAGTCGTGCATGGCCTGCACGTGGCGCTCCATCTCCTCGCGGCTGCCGCTGGCGACCGCAGACCGGCCGTCGTGGTGCACCTCGAGCATGAGCTTCTCGGCCTTGGCGTCGGAGTAGCCGAAGTAGGACCGGAAGACGTAGGCCACGTACGACATCAGGTTCACCGGGTCGTTCCAGACCAGGGTGACCCAGGGCAGGTCGGGCTCCACCACGAGATCGGTCTCGGGGCGGTCGAGCTCGACGGGCGCGGGGCTTGCAGCCATTGCCCCATTGTGGCAACCCCGGGCACCGATGGCGACAGCGCCGTCCGCCGTCGGCGTATCACCGACGGCGTCCCGTGCTCCTGAGCGGCATCGACCACCCAGGAGGACCACCATGCACCGCTCCACGCTCCACCGACCGGCCGTCGCCCTGCTGGCGACGGGCGGCCTGCTCGCCGGCGTCCTCGCCGGTGGCTCCGCCGTCGCCGACAACGTCAACACCGGCCCGACGTCGGTCGTCGCCGGCGTCGACACCGGGCTGGCCCAGCCCGCCGGCGTCCACCGCATCGCCAACGGCACCACCTACGCCACCAGCTCGGCCGGGGCCAGCGTCACGGTCTACGCACCGGGCGCCTCGGGCAACGCGGACCCCGTCCGCACGATCAAGGGCGCCGCGACCAAGCTCTCCACGCCGACCGGGGTCGACGTCGACGCCAACGGGTTCATCTACGTCGCGAACTTCGGAACGTCCTCGATCACCGTCTACGCCCCCAACGCCAACGGCGACGCCGCCCCCGTCACCACGATCTCCGGTGCGGCCACGACCCTGTCCGCGCCCGTCGGCATCGACGTGGACCCCGACGGCACCGTCTACGTGACCAGCGCGGCCTCGGTCCTCACCTTCGGCCCGTCGGCCACCGGGAACACCGCGCCCAGCAGGCGGATCGCGGGTGCCTCGACCGGCCTGGTCGGCCCGCGTGGTGTCGTCCACCAGGCCGACGGCGACCTCGCGGTCGCCGACCCCGCGAGCAACCGCGTCTCGACCTTTGGCGCGGGCGCGAACGGCAACGTCGCTCCCGATCTCGCGATCGTGGGCGGGGCGACCGGGCTCTCGCAGCCGACCGGCATCGGTCAGGACGACACCGGCAGGCTCTACGTGTCCAACGTCGGCACCAGCACCGTCACGACCTATCCCCAGGGCGCCGACGGCAACGTGGCCCCGCAGCGCGCCCTCACCGGTGCCGCGACCGGCATGAGCCAGCCGTTCGCGGTCCAGGTGAGCGCCGACCGCCGCATCGTGACCGCCAACTTCGGCAACAGCAGCCTGCGCACGTTCGCCCCGCTGTTCACCAAGGTCGTCGCCAAGGCGCCGAGCAAGCCCCGCAACCTGCGGGTCTCGGGCAAGGCCCGCAGCAAGAAGCGCGTCGTCCGCTGGTCGGTCCCGTCGTCCACCGGCGGCGCGACGATCACCGGCTACCGGATCACGGTCAGCCACCAGGGCAAGGCCGTGCTCACGCGCACCGTCTCGGCCGGGGCCCGCAAGGCGACGCTGAAGCGATCGCGGCTGGTGCGGGGCAGGAACCGGATCGTGGTTCGGGCGACCAACAAGGCCGGCAGCGGCAAGGCCGCGGTCACGACGATCCGCGTCAGGAAGTAGCGCAGCCCCCACGCTCCTGGGGTCCGTCCCGTCCGGGGGGAGGGACGGACCCCAGGCTTCCTGCTGCCCACGCCCTACGCTGTGGCGGTGACGTCCACCGCGCTGCTGACGGACCAGTACGAGCTGACGATGCTGCAGGCGTCGCTGGCGAACGGGACGGCCCACCGCCGCTCGGTGTTCGAGGTCTTCGCCCGCCGTCTGCCCAGCGGCCGCCGCTACGGCGTGGTCGCCGGGCTCGGTCGCGTGCTGGACGCGATCGAGGCGTTCCGCTTCGACGACGCCGCCCTGACGTTCCTGCGCGACCGCGCGATCGTCGACGCCCCGACGCTCGACTGGCTGGCCGACTACCGCTTCTCCGGCGACGTGTGGGGGTACGCCGAGGGCGAGGTCTACTTCCCCGGGTCGCCCGTGCTCGTCGTGGAGGGCACGTTCGCCGAGGCCGTCGTGCTGGAGACGGTGGTGCTGTCGATCCTCAACCACGACTCGGCCATCGCGTCCGCGGCGGCCCGGATGGCCGGGGCAGCCGGCACCCGTCCGTGCATCGAGATGGGCTCGCGCCGCACGCACGAGGGCGCGGCCGTCGCGGCCGCGCGGGCGGCGTACGTCGCCGGGTTCGCCTCGACGTCCAACCTCGCCGCGGGTGCGGCGCACGGCATCCCGACGGTCGGCACGAGCGCCCACTCCTTCACCCTGCTGCACGACACCGAGCGCCAGGCCTTCACTGCGCAGGTCGAGTCGCTCGGCACGGGCACCACCCTGCTCGTCGACACCTACGACGTCGCGGAGGCCGTACGCATCGGCGTCGACGTGGCCGGCACCGGGCTCGGCGCGGTGCGCCTGGACTCCGGCGACCTGCTGGAGATGGCCGGCACCGTCCGCCGCCAGCTCGACGAGCTCGGTGCCACGGGCACACGCATCACCGTCACGAGCGACCTCGACGAGCACGCGATCGCCGCGCTCGCCGCCGCGCCCGTCGACGGCTACGGCGTGGGCACGAAGCTCGTCACCGGCTCCGGCCACCCGACCTGCGGGTTCGTCTACAAGCTGGTGGCGCGCGGCGGTGACGAGCCCGGCTCGGAGCTGGTCTCGGTGGCCAAGCGCAGCAAGGACAAGGCCTCGGTCGGCGGACGCAAGTACGCGCTGCGCCGCCGCGACGCCCGCGGCACCGCCGAGGCCGAGGTCGTGGGCATCGGCGTGCCGCCGGAGGACGACGGCGACGACCGCGCGCTGCTCGTGCCGCTCGTCGAGGACGGCGTGCGCGTCGACCACTCGACCCTGGACGACGCACGCGCACGCCTGCAGGCCTCGCTCGCCGAGCTGCCCGACCGCGCCCGTCAGCTGTCGCGGGGCGAGCCCGCGATCGAGACGCAGTACGTCGGCGGCCGCTAGGCCGTCGGCGCCGGGGCCTCGTCGCCGTTCTGCTCGGCGGGCGTCGCGGACGTCTCGGGCCGGGCGCCGCCGATCGAGTCCATCAGCTGGCGTGCCAGCCCGAAGCCGGCGCCGCCCATCGTCATGGCCTTGCCCAGCATGTCCTCGACGCCGTCGGCACCGTTCAGCACGACCATCGTGCCGACCTTCTCGAACGACGACGCCGCCGCGGTGACGATGGCCGGGTAGTTCTCGGCCATCTGCTGGGCGACGACCGCGTCGGAGTTGACCGCGAGCGCCTCGGCGCGCGCCTTGATGCCGGCGGCCTCGGCCTCGCCCTTGGCCTGGATCGCGGCGGCCTCGGCCTGGCCCCTGAGCTTGATCGCCTCGGCGTCGGCCGCACCGCCCAGCGTGGTCTCCTGGGCCTGGCCCTGCGCGGCCGCGATGCGGGCGTCGCGCTCGCCCTCGGCGGTGACGCGGGCCTGGTAGGCGGCGGCGTCGGCGGGCTTGCGGACCGTCGAGTCGAGCGTGCGGTCGGTGCGCTGCGCGTCGAGCTCGGCGGTCTCGGTCTCGGCGCGGACGACCTCGCGGCGGGCCCTGGCCTCGGCGAGCGGGCCCGCCTGCGCGGCCTCGTTCGCGGCGGTGTCGACCTCGGCCTGGTAGCCCTCCTGCTTGATGCGGGAGTCGCGGACGGCCTGGGCGTTGTTGGCGTTGGCCGCCTGCTCGGCGGCGGTGGCGTCCTGGTTGCGCGCCGCGGCGGCGATGCGCGCCTTGGCCTCGACGTCGGCGGCCTGCGGCTTGCCGAGGTTGGCGATGTAGTTGGAGCTGTCGTTGATCTCCTGGATCTGCAGGGAGTCGACGACGAGACCGAGCTTCTGCAGGTCGTCGGCGAGCGAGGTGCGGATGTTGGCGGTGAGGACCTCGCGGTTGTGGAGCATCTCCTCGACGGTCATGCCGCCGACGATGGCGCGCAGGTGACCGGCGAACAGCTCGTGGATCGTCGACTGCATCTCCTCGGCGGACTGCTCCAGGAAGCGGCGGGCCGCGTTGGCGATCGAGGACAGGTCGTCGCCGATCTTGTAGGCGACGACGCCGCGCACCTTCAGCGGGATCGACTGGTTGGAGACCGCGTCGACCTCCATGCCCGTGGAGCGGATGTCGAGCGGCAGCCGGCGGACCGTCTGGAACCCCGGGATCACCATCGTGCCGCGGCCGACGACGATCTTGAACGCCAGGCTGTCGAGCCGCGTGCCGTTGTCGCCGTGGGCGCCCAGGCCCGAGATGATCAGCGCCTCGTTGGGCTCGGCCACCCGCCACACGGTCTTGAGGAGCAGCACGAGGACGAGGACGACACCGAGGCCGACGGCCACCGGGATGACGAAACCGGGCATGGGTCCAGCTTTCCGTTGAGGGTCGGGTCTAGGACGTCGGCGCGACGCGGACGCTGCGGGGCGGGTCGTACTCCATCACCAGGACGGTGTCGCCCACGGCCATCTGGTCACCGGGGACGTAGGGGTAGGCGTAGAACGCCTCGACTCCCCCGCGCACCGCCACCATGACCTCGCCCACGAGACCGGGGCCGATCGCACCGGTGACGCGTCCGGTCCTGCCGTGCATGCGTGGCTCCAGGGGTTTGGTCCGCCGGTCGGCTGGCCAGACTAACGGGACTTGGCCCGGACGTGCATGCGTTCCCCCTGCGGCCCGAAGAGGCTGAGGATCTCGGCGGGCTCGGTGCCGATCACGCCGAACCAGTGCGGCACGCGGGTGTCGAACTCGACCACCTCGCCCGGCCCCAGCTCGATGTCGTGCTCGCCGAGGAGCAGCCGGATGCGTCCGGAGAGCACGTACAGCCACTCGTAGCCCTCGTGCACCTGCTGCTCGGGCTCGGTGCGGCGGGTGGACGGAGGGATGACGAACTTGTAGGCCTGCACCCCGCCCGGTCGTCGCGTCAGCGGGATGATCGTCTGCCCGCCCTTGCGGATCGGGCGCTGGTGCACGCGGGGGTCGCCGGTGGCAGGGGCGTCGACGAGCTCGTCGAGCGGCACCTGGTGGGCGCGGGCCAGCGGGAGCAGCAGCTCGAGGGTCGGACGCCGTCCGCCGGACTCCAGGCGCGACAGGGTGCTTACCGAGATGCCCGTGGTGGAGGAGAGCTGGGCCAGGGTGGCGCCCCGCTCGAGCCGGAGCGCGCGCAGGCGCGGGCCGACCGAGCCGAGCACGTCGTCGAGGTCGGAGTCGTCGTCCATGCGCTGATCTTGCCACTTCGGCAACGATGCTTGTCAATACCGCACGGGCTGACGCATCGTCGGGGCATGGACGAGACATACGACGTGGTGGTCATCGGTGGCGGCGCAGCCGGCCTGAGCGGGGCGGTGGCGCTGGCGCGCTCACGGCGCTCGGTGCTGGTGGTGGACGCGGGCTCGCCCCGCAACGCACCGGCCGACGGGGTGCACAACTACCTGGGACGCGAGGGGACGTCCCCCACCGAGCTGGTGGCGATCGGACGCACCGAGGCCGAGGGGTACGGCGCGCACGTGGTGGACGGCGAGGTGACGTCGGCGAGCCGCACCGACGGCGGGTTCGGGCTCGGCCTCGCCGACGGTCGGTCGGTGCGCGCGCGGCGCCTCCTGGGTGCGACGGGCCTCGTCGACGAGCTGCCCGACCTCCCCGGCCTGGCCGAGGGCTGGGGCAGCGACGTCCTGCACTGCCCGTACTGCCACGGCTACGAGGTGCGCGACCAGGCGGTCGGCGTGCTGTCGACCGGACCCATGACCTCCCACAAGGCCCTGATGTTCCGCCAGCTGAGCGACGACGTCGTCCTGCTCCAGCACACCGGCCCCGCCCTCACCGGCGAGGAGCGTGAGCAGCTGGCAGCCCGCGGGGTGCGGGTGGTCGAGGGCGAGGTCGCCGCGGTCGAGCGCACGGACGGCCGGCTGACCGGCGTGCGTCTGGTCTCCGGCGAGGTGGTCCCGATGCAGGCGCTCGTCGTCGCCCCGCGGTTCCTCGCCCGTCCAGGCCCGCTCGCCGACCTCGGCGTCACGACGTCCGACCTCGAGGTGGCCGGCCACGTCATCGGCAGCCAGGTGGTCGCCGACCCGATGGGCGCCACCGAGGTGCCGGGCGTGTGGGTGGCGGGCAACGTCGCCAACGCGATGGCCCAGGTGGTGGTGGCGGCCGGGCAGGGGCTGATGGCGGGCGCGGCCATCAACGGCGACCTGATCGCCGAGGACGCCAGGGCTGCCACCATGGCGTCATGACCCAGCGCTCGCTCGTCTACTTCGTCGCCGTCAGCCTCGACGGGAGGATCGCCGGCCCCGACGGGTCGTTCGACTCGTTCCCGATGGACCAGGAGTACCTCGGCGCGCTCGCGAGCGAGTGGGGCGACGGGTTCCCGACCGCGTTCCACCAGGCCACCGGCAGCACCCCTCCCGGGACCCGGTGGGACACCGTCCTGATGGGACGGGGCACGTTTCAGCCGGCGATCGACGCGGGCATCGAGAGCCCGTACGCCCACCTGACGCAGTACGTGTTCTCCTCCACGCTCCGCGCCGAGGACCACCCGGGGGTCCAGGTCGTCGACGAGGACCCGCTCGCGTTCGTCCGCCGCCTGAAGGCCGAGCCGGGCGGCGACATCTGGCTGTGCGGCGGTGGACGCCTGGCCGGCGCGCTCGCTCCGGAGGTCGACCGGCTCGTGCTCAAGCTCAACCCCGTCGTCCTCGGCGCGGGCATCCCCCTCGTCGACGGCGCGTTCGACCCGTCCGTCTGGCGCCTCGTCGCGTCACGCGTCCACGAGATCGGCGTCGTCGTGCTCACCTACGAGCGCGCCTGAGGATCCCCGCGAGCGCTGCGCCGGTCAGAGCCAGTTGACGACCACGGGGCACCCGGGCGCGTGCCACTCGCGCGACACCTCGACGCCGCGGTCGAAGGCGACCTCCCGGTGCCAGTCCGGGCAGTGCGGGCACGACGTCGCGATGTCGTCGGACTCGAAGTCGACCGCGGTCTCCTCACCGCCGACGTCGTCCACGTGGTCCACCATGACGGTCATCCTCTCCCACCAACATCTTGCACACAAGACATTCGACGCCGACATCCCGGTGGACGGGTGGGCCAGGCGAGGCCGACCGGGGCGGACGGCGGTGCCGGAGCCCTAGGGTGACCCCTGTGTGTCGAGTCCTCGCCTACGTCGGCCCCGAGCTCCCGCTGGGGAGCCTGCTCCTCGAGCCCGGGAACAGCCTGATCAACCAGACCCTGGATCCCGAGCGTCACCCGCTGCTGCAGCTCGCGGGCTGGGGGTTCGGTGCCTGGAGCGAGCACCTGCTGGAGCCCGACACACCACTGATCTACCGGCGACCGACCGCAGCGTTCTACGACGACAACGTGCAGCGGATCATCCCGAGCCTGCGGGCCAACACCCTGCTCGCGCACGTGAGAGCGGCGGACTACGACGCGGCCGCCGTCGTGACGGACGAGAACTGCCACCCGTTCTCCTACCAGGGGACGCCCTGGATCATCGCCCAGAACGGCGACGTGCCGAGCTGGAGGGTCCTGCAGCGCGAGCTGCTGCCCCACTGCGCGGACCGGTACCTCGAGCAGATGCGGGGCACGACCGACACCGAGTTCGTCTACGTCCTGCTGCTGTCGCTGCTCGACGGCGACAGCGACGACGACGTCCAGCGCGCGTTCGAGACCTTGCTCGGGCTCATCGTCGGCGCGATGGAGAAGCTCGACCTCGTGGCACTCACCAAGCTGAAGATCGCCCTGGTCGCCCCCCACCGGATCATCGGCGTCAACGTCGGCTCGGGGCACCACGGCGAGACCGCTCCGGAGGGCGACTGGAGGGAGCTGCTGACGTCCGGACCGGGCACCGACGACTACGCGCTCGGCATGCTCCTGGAGCCGATGTACATGCTCACCGGCCGCGACTTCGAGAACTACGAGACGTCCTACGACGTCGACGTGTGCGACGTCGACGAGGCCACGTCCGTCATCTTCGCCTCCGAGCCCCTGACCGAGAACACCGAGGACTGGTGGGAGCTGGAGTTCGGCCACATCGTGTTCCTCGAGCGGACGGACTCCGGGATCACGAGGAGGGTCGCCCGGCTCGACGTGTAGTCGGGCCGACGGCCGGCCCGTCGCTCGCGAACCAGCCAGGCGGATCAGCAGGCGGTCCGGCGAGGCGCCGCGGGGCGATTGTGGACAACCCGCAGCGTTCGGTCCGTCGAGCGGCGTTCGGGCCGCTCCACGTCCACACCGTTGCGAACGTGTGTTCGACTGTCGTAAAATGAGTCCATGACGGTCACCGCTCTCCCGCTCACCGAGCACCCCGCGTTCGCGGTGCTCGCGGCGGTCGAGATCGCCCTCGATGGAGGCGACCTGTCGGTGTTCGACGGGCTGTCCGCAGAGGATGCGACGCAGGTCGCGGCCCGGTGGGCGCGGGTGCAGGCTCGGGTGTCGGCGCACGCGGTGGCCGCGACGCGGGCCGTCCACCACTCGGGTGCGGCTCAGAAGGCCGGTGCGACGTCAACCGGGTCGCTGATGGCCGGCCAGTTCGGTGGCGACCGCCACGCGGCCGCGCGTGACGTGCATCTGGGCGATGACCTCGAGAAGGCCAGGACCACCGAGAACGCCCTCGCGAAGGGTCGGGTGACCAAGGACCAGGCTGCCCTGATCGCCAGGACCGTCGCAGGGCTCCCCGAACAGCTGCCTGAGGTCACGAGGGTCCGGTGCGAGCGGGCGCTGATCGAGGACGCACAGACCCTGACGATGCCCGACCTGCGACGCCGGGCCGACCGGATCACCGACGTCTTCAAGCCGGCCGACCAGGTCGACGTCGACGAGGGCCAGCTCGTGCGCGACCGCGAACGCGACGCGTACGCCCGGTCGGAGTTCTGGATGCAGGACCAGGCCGACGGCACCTGGGTCGGCCGCTTCCGCCTCCCCGAAGCCCAGGCCGGGTTCCTCAAGCACGCCCTCGACCGGTTCACCGCACCCCGCCGCCGCCACCTCGACCACGGGCAGGCCGCCGAGGACCTCACCTACTCCCAGCGCCAAGGCCGGGCGTTCACCTCACTGGTCGAGCACCTGCCCACCGACGGGCTCCCCGACGCCGGCGGCAGTGGACTCGTCGTGACCGTGAACGTCGACCTGGACACGCTGGCCACCGGCACCGGCGTCGGCACCACCTCGACCGGCCAGCGCATGTCCGCCGGCGAGGTCCGCCGGGCCGCCTGCCGGGCCGGGATCATTCCCCAGGTCCTCGGCGGAGCGTCCCTGCCCCTCGACCTGGGCCGCACCCAGAGATTGTTCAACCGGGCCCAGCGGTTGGCCCTGGCCCACCGCGACGGCGGCTGTGCGTTCCCCGACTGCGACCGCCCACCGTCCTGGACCGAGGCCCACCACGCACGCGAACCCTGGTCCCACGGCGGCAGCACGGATCTGGACGACGGCGTCCTGCTCTGCCCGTTCCACCACCGCACCGTCCACGACGACGGATGGACCATCACCTTCGACACCGACGACAGACGGCCGGCGTTCGTCCCACCCGCGCGCCTCGATCCGTACCGGAGACCGAGGACGAACACCCGATACCGACCCAAGCGGGACTGAGCAGCCCGCAGACCGATGACACGCGCGTGCGGCAGGCGCTACCTTGCTGTGCACCTGATGGATGTATCAGGCGGACCTCGGGACAGTCCTTCCTCGTATGACCAGGATGCCGACGTCGATGCCCGAGCCAGCCACGCGAGTCCCACCGTCCGACGAGCCCGACCTGTGGTCGTCGGCCGCCGCCGACTTCACCGCGTGGCGCGACGGCGAGCCGGCGGCGCTCGACCGGCTGGTCCGCGCGCTGACGCCGGTGCTGTGGCACGTCGTGCGGGCCGCGGGACTGGAGGAGGCGCGGGCCGAGGACGTCGTGCAGTCGACCTGGATGACGCTGGTGCGCCGGGGCGACAGCGTCAGCGACCCCCGCGCCGTCGGGTCGTGGCTCACCACGACGGCCAGGCGTGAGGCGTGGCGGGTCGCGAAGGCCGAGGGCAGGGCGCGCCCGGTGGAGGACGACGAGCTCGCGCGCCGCGTCCCCGACGCCAGGTCCGCCGAGTCCGACGCGCTCGAGGCCGACGAGCACGACCGTCTGTGGCGCTGCGTGCACCGGCTGTCCGAGCGCTGCGTCCGGCTGATCCGGGTGGTCGCGTTCGACCAGCGTCCCGACTACGCGGGTCTCGCCGAGGTGCTGCAGATGCCCGTCGGCAGCATCGGGCCCACCCGTCGTCGCTGCCTGGACAAGCTGCGGGCCGAGCTCGCCGCGGACGGGGTCGGTGCGTGATGGACGACGACGAGCTGCTGCGCGAGGTCGCCGACCTCTGGCGCCGGCGCGACCCCGTCCCCGACGGCCTCGCCGAGCGGGTGCTGGTCGAGATCGCGCTGGACGACCTCGACGCCGAGCACGAGCTCCTGGTGCTCGTCGAGGACCAGCAGACGGCCGTCCGGGGAGACGGCCCCCGCTCCACCTACGCCTTCGACGGCACCGAGACGCACCTGCTCCTGCGCATCGCCGACGTCGACGGAGGCCGTCGCGTCGACGGGTGGGTCGCTCCGGCGATGCCCATGACCGCCCGGCTGCGGCAGGCCGGCACCACCTACGAGGCCGTGGTCGACGAGCGCGGCCGCTTCGAGCTCCCCCGCGTGACCCCCGGCCCCAGCCGGCTCTGGCTCACGCCCACCGGCGGCGACGGGCCGCTGCTCGCCACCCCCTCCTTCGCGATCTGAGGACCCACCGATGGCCAACGACAAGCCCGCCCCCGTCACCCAGCCCCGTCGCGAGGCCCTGCTGGCCCGCGAGCCCGACCTCCCCACCCGCGAGGTCCTCGACTCGATCGGCGGGCGCCTGCTCGACCCGTCGACCTCGGTCGTCGTCGAGGGGGTGGAGCCCCGTCCCACCGCCTACGTCGGCGCGACGCTGGTGCTCTCGACGCTGGTCGACGAGGCAGCGACGATCGCCCTGCTCGAGCGGGCCGCCAAGGGCCTGTCCTGGACGGTCGCCCCCGACCCCACCTTCACCGCGGCGCGGGTGCCCGAGCCCGAGCGGACACGGAGCCGGCTCCGGCGCGCCGAACGACTGCCGTGGGCCACGGGCGAGCTCGGGGTGCAGCGCCTGGTCATCACCGCCGTGCCCGGCGGGGTGGCGACGGTGCCCGATGCGTGGGTGCTGCTGCAGCGGGCCCGCGCCCTCGCCGGACGGGAGGCGCTGCGCGGCGTCGGCCTCGACCACGTGGTGCAGTCGGGGGCGTTCCAACCGGCGCCGTACCACGGCTCCCACCCGTACCACGGGTCGCACGGCGAGGGCACCGAGAGCTACGCCCGGGCCGGCAGCGGCGGCCTGCAGCCCGTCGCCTACGTGGGCCCGCAGCCCGTCCGGCAGCCCGACCCCGTGCCGGGCCGCCGCGTCGTCGTCGGGCTGCTCGACACCGGGTGCGGCGCGCACGACTGGCTGGGCGGGGACGTCGTCGACCGCGCCGTGCAGTCGGCCGGCGAGACCATCGGGTACGACGACCCGCTCACCGCACCCGAGGACCACGGCGACCTGATGGGCCCGCTCGACGGTGCGCTCGACGAGCTGTCGGGGCACGGCACCTTCATCGCCGGCCTCGTCCACCAGCAGTGCCCGGACGCCCAGCTGCTCGCCTGGCGGATCGTCACCTCGGAGGGCGCGATCCGCGAGAGCGACCTGCTCCTCGCCCTCACGCGCATCACGACGATGGTGTCGCTGGCCTACGACGACCAGCCGGGCGGCCACCTGCTCGACGTGCTGAGCCTGTCGATGGGCTACTACCACGAGACCCCCGCCGACGACGCCCTCGTCGACCAGACGTTCTCCGAGCTGCTCGGGGTGCTCGGCGCCTGCGGCACCGTCGTGGTCTGCTCGGCCGGCAACGACGCGACCGACCGACCGGTCTTCCCCGCGGCGTTCGGCCCGTGGGTCGGCGGCACGTCGCCGATCCCGCCCATCCCGGGCGTGGTGCCCCCGGTGTCGGTGGGCGCCCTCAACCCCAACGGCACGGTCGCCCTGTTCAGCAATACCGGACCGTGGGTGCAGACCTACGTCAAGGGCGCCGCGGTGATGAGCACGGTCCCGACGACGTTCCAGGGCGGGTTCCTCCCCGCCGCGGCCACGCAGGCGCACGGGCTGCGACGCGAGGCGATCGACCCCGACGACTTCAGCTCGGGGTTCGCGGTCTGGAGCGGTACCTCGTTCGCCGCTCCCCTGCTCGCCGGTCGCCTCGCCCGGCAGCTGTGCGACGACCTCGCGACGCCGGAGAAGACGCCGTCGGCCGACGCCGCGGTGGCCCGGGCGGAGAAGGCCACCGCCGCGGTCCTCGAACGCACGAGCAAGGAGATGACGGTCGCGACCGTGCCGGCCTGACCGTCCGTGCTCACCGCCGACGAGCTGCACCGGCGCGGACGTGCCGCGACCAACGCCGGCCGCCTGGCCGCCGCCCGCCGCTACCTCGACACCGCGCTGTCCCGCGTCGACCCCGGTGACGAGGACGTGCGGGCCCGGGTGGAGGTCACGCTGGCGCACCTCGAGACCGAGGCGGGCAGCTTCGAGGCGGCCCTGGCCGTCTGCGAGCGGGCCGGCGCCCGGACCGGCCTCTCGGCCTCGACCACCGCCCTGGTGCACGGGCAGCTCGGCATGATCCACATGCGCGCGGGAGACGGTGACCGGGCGCTGGAGCACCTCGCCCGGGCCGCCGACGGGCTCGCGGCCGACCCGCACCAGCTCGGCGTGGTGCTGCTCAACCGCGGCAACGTGCACCTGATGCGGGGCGAGTCGGCGCGCGCCGTCGTCGACCTCGGGGGTGCCGCCGCCGCGTTCGACCTGGCGGGCGACGCGATCTTCCGGGCGCGCGCCCAGCACAACGAGGGGTACGCCAGCCTGCTCGCCGGCGACCTCGTCACCGCGCTGCGGCTGATGGACGCCGCGCGTCCCGTGCTGGCCCCGCTCTCGCCGGTGTCCAGGGCCGTCGGTGAGCAGGACCGGGCCGAGGTGCTCACGGCCGCCGGCATGGTGCGGGAGGCCGACGAGGCGCTGACGCGGGCCGCGCGGGCGTTCGGGTCGCGGCGCGCCCGCCAGCACCAGGGCGAGGCCGAGCTCGCGCTCGCCCGGCTGCTCGTCCGCGACGACCCACGCCGCGCCCGGCTCGTGGCCCGTCGGGCCGCGCGGCGCCTGGCCGGGCTCGGCAGCACCGGCTGGGCGCTGCGGGCCGAGGCCGTCGCCACCACCGCGGAGGTGGTCGCCGGGGGCCACGGGCCGGGACTGCTCGCGAGGGCCGAGGCCCTCGCCGACGACCTCTCCGCGCACGGGCTGAGGCCCGACGCCGAGGTGCTCGGTCTGCAGGCCGCCCGGGCGGCCCTGGCCGGAGGGGACCTGGACGGTGCGCGGTCGCGGGTCGACCGCGTCCGGGCCGGCGCGCGCACCCCGTTGCCCACCCGGCTGCTCGCCCGCGAGGTGCGGGCCGAGGTGGCGACGGCCGCGGGGCGTCCTGCCGACGCCCGCCGGCACCTGCGTGCGGGGTTGCGTGACCTGGGCGCCTGGCAGGCGACGTTCGGCGGGCTCGACCTGCAGACGTCGGTCGTCGGGCACGGACGTCGGCTCGCCCAGCACGGGTTGCGGCTCGCCGTCGCCGACGGGCGTCCGGACGTCGTCCTGGAGTGGTCCGAGCGGGCCCGCTCGCTCGCGACCCGCGTGGCGCCGCTGCGTCCACCGGCCGACCTCGACGGGGCCGCCGACCTGGCGACGCTGCGGGCGTCCCGACGGTCCGGGGTCGCGCTGACCGACGAGGCGGCGCTCGTCGACCGCATCCGGGGCCGGGCCTGGGCCGACCCCGGCTCGGGGCAGGTCGACGAGCCGCTCGGCCTGGACGAGGTGCGGGCCGTGCTCGGGGACGCCGACGGCACGCTCGTCGTGCACGTCGTGGTCGACGACGCGGTGCACGCGCTCGTCGTCACCGCGACCCGCGACCGGGTCGTGCACCTGGGCGACGCCGGGCCCGTCCACCGGTTGCTCGAGGGGCTCCGGGCCGACCTCGACGTCGTCGCGGCGCACGCCACCGGTCCGCTCGCCGCCGTCGTGGCCGCGTCGCTCGACGAGCGGCTGGCCGCGCTGGCCGAGCGGCTCGTCTCCCCCGTCGCCGACCTGCTCGCCGACGGACCCGTCGTCCTGACGCCGTCGGGCGCGCTGGCCGGGGTGCCGTGGTCGATGCTGCCGGGGCTGGTCGGCCGGACGTCGACGGTGGCCGGCTCGGCGTCGGTCTTCGTCCGGCAGCACCGCACCGCTCGCCCGCCACGGTCCGCCGCGTTCGTGGGCGGGCCGCACGTGCCCCGTGCCGCCGAGGAGGTCACGGCGGCCGCGCGGGCCTGGCCCGGCGCCGCGGTGGTGCTCGGCGACGACGCGACGGCCGCGCGCACCGGGGCCCTGGCCACCACCGCGGACGTGCTGCACGTGGCCGCCCACGGGCGGCACTCGTCGGACCACCCGCTGTTCTCGGGTCTCGAGCTCGCCGACGGGCCGTGGTTCGGTCACGACGTCGACCGGTTGCCGGCCGTGCCCGACGTGGTGGTGCTGTCGGCGTGCGAGGTCGGCCGCTCCACCGTCCGCTGGGGCGAGGAGCTCGTGGGCATGACGGCCGCGTGGCTGCACGCTGGTGCCCGGTGCGTCGTCGCCTCCCCCGCCGAGGTCGCCGACGACGTCGCGTGCGAGGTCCTGGGTTCGATGCACGCGTCGATGGCCCGGGGCACCACGCCCGCCGCGGCGCTGGCGGCCGCGTCCGCGCGGGTGGGCGGCACCTCCTTCCAGTGCTTCGGCTCCGGCTGGTGAGCGCTTGGCATGATGGGGCGATGGCGACTCCCACCCCGACGACCGCCCTGGTCGTGGTCGACGTCCAGAACGACTTCTGCGAGGGCGGCTCGCTGGCTGTGACCGGCGGCGCCGACGTCGCCCGTCGCGTGGCCGAGCTGGTCGCGTCCGGCCGCTACGCCACCGTCGTCGCCACCCGCGACCACCACGTCGACCCCGGCTCGCACTTCAGCGACGAGCCCGACTTCGTCGACTCCTGGCCACCCCACTGCGTCGTCGGCACCCCGGGCGCCGACCTCCACGAGCCGCTGCGCGACGACCTCTTCCAGGCCGTGTTCCGCAAGGGCGAGTACGAGGCCGCCTACTCCGGGTTCGAGGGCGTGGACGCCGACGGCACCGAGCTGGCGCTGTGGCTCACCGCGCACGGGGTCGAGGCGGTCGACGTCTGCGGGATCGCCACCGACTACTGCGTGCGCGCCACCGCGCTCGACGCCGCCCGCCACGGCTTCGCGACCCGGGTGCTCCTCGACCTCACCGCCGCCGTCTCCGCCGACAACGTCCCCGCCACGCGCGCCGACCTCGACGCCGCGGGCGTCAGCCTCTGATGGCCGACGTGCCCGCCTCCGTCGCGGCCCTGGTGGACGACGCCCGAGCGGTCGCCGCCGGGGCGCTGCCCGCCGACCCGCCGACCGTGGACGAGCCGGTGCTCCGCGCCCTCACCGTGCCCGACACCGCCCTGCGCGCCCTCGGCGAGGCCGCCACGACGGCGCCCGTCTCGCTGCGCGTCACCGGCGGCGCCGGCGCGCTCGGTCCGGCTCTCGAGCACGCCGTCCGTGTCGTGGGCGAGCGACTGCTCGCGGTCTCGATCGCGCTGCGCGACGAGGACGACCTGGGCCGCAACGCCGAGCGCATCGTCCGGGTGCTCGACGGCGAGCTGCCCGACGACGTCCTCGCCTCCGTCGAGGTGCCCGCGCCGCCCACGGGTCGCCCGACCCCCACCTGGCTCGACGCCGTCGACCGGCTCGGGGCCGAGGGCCACGGCGTCGCGTTCCGGCCGGCGCCCGGCGACCCCGTCGCCACCGTGGCGGTCGTCGACGCCGCCCTCGACCGCGAGTGTCCCGTGCACCTGGCCGGCGACACCTCGCTCGACCTGACGCTCGGCGCCCTCGCCGCCGTCCGCGTGCTCTGGGACGGCGGTGGTCGGGACGAGGCGGTGCGGATGCTCGCCGAGCCGGGCTCCGCCGGGGCCGACGTCCGGGGCTGGGACGACGCCGCCGGCGCCTCGGCGCGTCGCTGGCTGCGCGCCGTCGAGTCCACCGATCCCGCCGCCCTCGTCACCGCGCTGCGTGCGGTCCTGACGGTCTAGACCGCGGCCGCCAGGACCTCCCGCAACGAGGTCGCGGGACGGCCCACCAGCTTCTCGAGCGTGGGGTCGGTGGCCGCGAACTCGCCGCGCCGCGAGGCGAGGAAGAGCAGCAGGAGCATCTCGGCCTGCTCGCGCGGGACGCCGCGGTCGACCAGGCCCCGGACCCAGTCCTCGTCCTCGACGACCACGCGGCGGACGGTGCGCCCCGTCAGGTCCCCGAGCATCCGGGCCACGTCGGCGAAGTCGTGGGCCTCCGGGGCGGTGAGGGGCGGCGTGGGCCCATCGGGCAGTCCCTCGTCGGCGAGGAGCACCGCGGTGGCCTCGGCGAGGTCGGCGTGGGTCGTCCACGAGACGGGGCCGTCCGCCGGGACCGCGAGCTCCCCGGTCTCGAGCGCGCCGCCGATCATCCGTGGCACGGTGCTCGCGTAGAAGCCGTTGCGCAGCGACGTCCAGGCCGTGCCGAGCGTGCGCAGGTGGTCCTCGGTCGCGGCGTGGTCGGGCATCGGCGTGAAGACCGAGCCTGCCGACGCGCCCTGGTGGCTGGTGTAGAGCACCCGGGTGGCGCCGGCGTCCCGGGCCGCGTCGGCGGCGGCACGGTGCAGGGCCACCCCCTCGGCCCCGAGGGTGTCCGACGAGACGACCAGCACCTGCGACGCGCCCTCGAAGGCCTCGGCGAGGGTGTCGGGCTCGGCGAAGTCACCGCGCCGCACCCGCACGCCACGCGCGGCGAGGTCGGAGGCCCGCGCGGGGTCGCGGACGCTGACGCCCACCTGGTCGGGCGGCAGCCGGTCGAGCAGGTGGTGGACGACCTGGGAGCCGAGCTGTCCGGTGGCACCGGTGACGACGATCATGGGGGGTCCTCTCGTGTTTCCGACGGAACGCTTCTGACGTTATCACTGATTTATCGATGGCATCACCGATGCGTTATCGTCGGACCATGACCGAGGTGGACCAGAGCCCGGGCCGGACCCGCGCCCACGGGGCCATCGTGGAGGCCGCGGCCGCCCTGCTGCGCGAGGGCGGGCCCGCTGCCGTCACCACCCGGGCCGTCGCCGCCGCCGCGGGGGCCCAGCCGCCGACGATCTACCGGCTGTTCGGCGACAAGGACGGGCTGCTCGACGCCGTCGCGGAGCACGCGCTCGCCACCTACGTCGACACCAAGGTCGTCGGGGGCGAGGACCCGGTGGCCGAGCTCGCCGCGAGCTGGCGGACCCACGTCGAGTTCGGGCTGGCGAACCCGGCCGTGGCGACCCTGCTCGCCGATCCCGCCCGCGCCCGGACGTCGCCCGCGGGCGCCGCCGGGATGCGCGTCCTGCGGGCCCGGGTGCACCGGGTCGCCTCCGCAGGACGACTCGCCGTGCCCGAGGACCGTGCCGTCGACATGATCCACGCCGCCGGCACCGGCCTGGTGCTCACGCTGCTCGCCACTGCCCCGGCCGAGCGCGACCTCGGGCTCGTCGACTCGGTGTACGAGGCCGTGGCGGCCGCGATCCTCGCCGACGGCCCCGCCACCGACGCCGACGACGTCGCCACCGCGGCGATCACCCTGCGCGCCGGCCTCGACGACGTCCCGGTGCTCACCGCCGCCGAGCGGGCCCTGCTCGCGGACTGGCTCGACCGGATCGCCGAGCGCTAGGCCTGCGCTGCCGAGAAGGCGTCGCGCAGCGTCCGGACGATCTCGGCCAGTGCCGGCTCGGCAGCCGGGACGGCGCCGGGGAGCGACGCGAACCCGTGGATGGCGTCGCGGTAGCAGGTGTAGGTGACCGGAACCCCCGCCGCGAGGAGCTTGTCGGCGTAGAGGCGACCGTTGTCCTTCAGCGGGTCGTGGCCGGCGGTCTGCACGAGGGCCGGGGCGAGGCCGGCGTGCGACTCGGCCCGGATCGGCGAGGCGGTGGGCACGGTGCCGTCCTGACCCGCCAGGTAGAGCGCGGTGAAGGTGCGCATGCCGCGCGACGTCAGCACCGGCGCGACCGCGTGCTCGACCTCGGAGTCGAAGACGTCGATCATCTCGGTGCCCGGGTAGATCAGCACCTGGGCGCGCAGTCGGGGCCCGCCCGCGTCGCGCGCGAGCATCGCGACGACGGCGGCGAGGTTGCCGCCCGCGCTGTCGCCCATCACGGCCATCCGGTCGGCGTCGCCCCCGAGCTCGTCGGCGTGCTCGTGCACCCATCGGGTCGCGGCCCAGCAGTCGTCGACCCCTGCCGGAAACGGGTGCTCGGGTGCGAGCCGGTAGGCCACCGAGACCACGACGGCCTGGGTGCGGGTGGCGACGCGGCTGGCCAGCCACTCGTCCTGCTCGGGGTCGCCCTGCACCCAGCCGCCGCCGTGGAACAGGACGACGAGCGGCAGCGAGCGCGAGACCTTGGCCTTCGGGCGGTAGATCCGCAGCCGCACGACGGTCCCGTCGAGGTCGACACGACGGTCGGCCACGGCGCACGCCGGGTCGAGCCGGCCGTAGACGCGCTGGCCGGCCCACGACGCCCGCACCGTGGCCCGTGCGGTGCGGGCCGCGGGCAGCTCGTTCGGGTCGAGGTCCTCGATCCCGGGCCCCCGCTTCAGCAGGGCGGCGAGGGCGCGGGTGCGCCAGCGCATGGGCAGGGCGGCGGACTGCGAGGGGTCGAGAGGCACGACGCCACGATGCCACCTGGGGCGCGATCGGCTTGTGTCGGGCACATTTCGTTGCGCCGATGTACGACTCAACCGGGCAGAACGGGCCCCGGCGGGTCTACTGTCGCCGGGTGGACATCACACGCAAGAAGAGCGTCGACGACGTCATCCACCAGAACGACGAGACCCCCGACGGCGCCGACGACCCCCACGGCGGGGGCCAGCTGAACAAGTCGCTGTCGGCCTGGGACCTCATCGGGTTCGGGATCGGCATCGTCATCGGCACCGGGATCTTCACCCTCACCGGACTCCAGGCGAAGGAGAACGCCGGCCCGGCCGTCGTGTTCTCGTTCCTGATCGCCGGCTTCGTGAGCCTGCTCGCCGCGCTCTGCTACGCCGAGCTCGCGTCCGCGGTGCCCACGGCCGGCTCGTCGTACACCTACGCCTACACGACGATCGGCGAGATCTTCGCCTGGATCATCGCGTGGGACCTGATCCTGGAGTTCGCCCTTGGGGCCGCGGTGGTCGCGCGCGGCTGGTCGGGCTACGTCGCGGGCGTGTTCGACCTGCCGTCCAAGTGGTTCGCCGAGGAGGGCTCGGTCGTCAACGTCGGCGCGATCTTCATCGTGCTGGTGCTGGGCTTCGTGGCCATCCGCGGCATCCGTGAGTCCAAGTGGGTGACCAACGGGCTGGTCGTCATCAAGGTGATCGTCTGCCTGTTCGTCATCGCGGTCGGCGCGTTCTACGTCAAGGGCTCCAACCTGGTGCCCTTCATCCCGCCGGCCAAGGAGCCCGAGGGCGGCGGCACCAGCAGCACCCTGACGGCGCCCCTGTGGCAGTTCGTCTCGGGGATCGAGCCGTCGTCGTACGGCCTGGCCGGCGTCTTCGTCGCCGCGGCCGTCGTGTTCTTCGCCTACAGCGGCTTCGAGGCCGTGGCCAACCTCGGTGAGGAGACCAAGAAGCCGGGCCGCGACATGCCGCTCGGCCTGCTCGGCACGCTCGGCATCTGCACGCTGCTCTACGTCGGCGTCTGCCTGGTGGTCACCGGCATGGTCGAGTACCAGAACCTCAGCGAGGGAGACGCCGTCGCCGACGTCTTCGACCAGGTGGGCCTGCAGTGGGCCGGCATCCTGATCGGCATCGCCGCGGTCGCGGGGCTGTCGTCGGTGATCCTGGTCGACATCGTGGCCATGGGTCGTATCGGCTTCGCGCTCGCCCGGGACGGTCTGCTGCCGCCGATCTTCAGCCGGATCCACCCCCGCTGGGGCACCCCGGTGCTGATGACGGGCCTGACGGTCGGCGCCGTCGCGATTCTCGCGGGCTTCATCCCCATCTCCGTGCTCGCCGAGATGGTCAGCATCGGCACGCTGTTCGCGTTCCTGGTGGTCTCGATCGCCGTGGTCGTGCTGCGCCACACGTCACCGGACATGGACCGCCCGTTCCGCACCCCGCTGGTGCCGATCGTCCCCATCCTGTCGGCGCTGTGCTGCATCGGGCTGATGTCGAGCCTCGCGGTCGAGACCTGGCTGCGGTTCGTGGTGTGGCTGCTGCTCGGCTTCGTCGTCTACTTCGCCTACGGCTACCGGCACGCGCGTCTGAACCAGAAGCCCGCGTCGTCCAGCCCCCGGATCTGAGCGACGCCGCTCAGCGGGTGATCGTGGGCTTCTTGCCGCTGAAGAGCCACTGCCGGAACAGCGGGTCGAGGTTCTTGCCCGTGATCTTCTCGGCGAGGTCGATGTACTCGCGCGTGGTGCCGAGGCCGTCGGCGTTGTCGCGGTGCCAGCGGGTGCTCAGCTTGTAGAACGCCTTGTCGCCGATGCGCTTGTGCAGGACGTGCAGCGTCATGGCGCCGCGGTCGTAGACGGGCTCGTCGAAGATGTGCTTGGCACCGGGGTCGCCGATCTCGAGGTCCCAGAACTCGTTGGACGCCTCGTAGCCCCTGTACAGCCGGTTGAAGTGGCTCTGGGTGGAGCGGTTGCCCCGGGCCTGCGACCACAGCCACTCCGAGTACGTCGCGTAGCCCTCGTTGAGCCAGATGTGCTTCCAGCGCTTCACCGCGACCTTGTCGCCGAACCACTGGTGGGCCATCTCGTGGACGACGATGCTCGAGCTGGCGCCCCCCTCGAAGAACGCCGGGCTGTAGACCGGACGGGTCGCGTTCTCGAGCGCGTACCCGAAGTCGACGTTCGGGACGACGCCGCCGACGACGCCGTAGGGGTAGGAGCCCCACCGGCGTGCCAGG
Organism: Solicola agrisoli; assembly: GCF_049059935.1. Classification (NCBI taxonomy): domain Bacteria; kingdom Bacillati; phylum Actinomycetota; class Actinomycetes; order Propionibacteriales; family Nocardioidaceae; genus Solicola; species Solicola agrisoli. Next base: position 161,550 of record NZ_JBMGQR010000002.1, read on the forward strand.
AAGCTCGTCACCCGTGGCGTGGTGCGTAGGGAGCGGCGGGCGTTGGCGGCCGTCCTCGCCGGCAGGCCCTTCTCGAGCCCGTAGAGGTACTTCCGGCCGCCGGCGGTGCCCTGCTCGATGTCGTAGTCGCCGATGGCGACGAACGCGAGGTAGGTGGCGATGCGCGACCTCAGCCGCCAGTGCCAGGTGGCCTGGCTGCCGGTGGGCGTGGTGCTCACCAGGTTGCCGTTGCTGATCGCCTCGGTGCCCTTGGGCACCGTGACGCGCACGTCGAACGCCGCGGGGTCGGCCGGGTGGTCGTTGCTCGGGAACCACCAGGCGGCCGCCTGCGGCTGGTTCACCACGACGCCGCCCGTGGGTGTGGTGTACCAGGCGTTCTCGCCGCGCCGCTTGATCTTCTCCGGCACGCCCGCGTAGGTGACCGCGACGCGGAACTTCTGTCCCTTGGCCAGGGCCCTGCCCGGGGAGACCGTCAGCTCCTTGCCCTTCTGGCTGAAGCGGGCCGTCGCGCCGTCGACGGTCACGGCGGAGGCCTTGAGCGCGAGGTCGAGGTTGAACCGGGTGAGGCGCTGCTTGGTGCGCGCCGTCAGGGTCGCGGTGCCGGCCAGCCTCTTGGACGGGTGGTCGTACGAGACCCGGATGTCGTAGTGCCCCACCTGGTAGCCGCCGTTGCCGTCCTCGGGGAAGTACGGGTCGCCGATCCCGTCCGCACCGGTGCTGCCGGCCCGTTGGGCGGCGGTGGCGGGGCCGGGCACGACCGACACCAACCCCAGGCAGCAGGTGGTGAGCAGGACCCCGAGAGCGCGGACGAACCGTGTCGACATGCGCGAACCGTACCCCAGCCCGAGGGGTCCCAAACCCTACGCTGGGCCGCATGAGCCGCGCGCTGGATGCCCTCGACGTCGACCTGGTCGAGCTGTTCAGCGCCGAGCCCCACATCGGCGTGCTGGGCGCCTCCCGGCAGCTCGGTGTCGCGCGCGGCACGGTGCAGGCACGACTGGCCAGGCTCGAGGCCGACGGCGTCATCGTCTCGTGGGCGCCGACGGTGTCACCCGCCGCGCTCGGCTTCACCGTGACGGCCTTCCTCGCCCTCGAGATCAGCCAGACCGCCGGTCACCGTCCGGTCGCCGTCCAGCTGTCCGCCCTGCCCGAGGTGCTCGAGGTGCACACCACCACGGGCAGCGGCGACCTGTGGGTGCGCTGCGTGGCCCGCTCGAACGCCGACCTGCAGCGCGTCATCGACACCGTCGGGGCGATCGACGGCGTCCTGCGCACCTCGACGGTCATCGCCCTCGACACCCAGGTGCCTCCCCGCACGGGCCCCCTCGTCCGGGCCGTCGGGCCGGCGGACTAGGCGCCCAGCACCTCGGCCACCTCGAGGGCGGCGGCGACGACCAGGGGGCCGACGGCGTCCTCGTCGAGCTCGTCGAGCGTGACGAGGCCGACGGCGGCCTCCCCCAGCTCGGTCGACGGGACGGGCGCGGCGAGGCCGAAGGTGCCCGGCTGCACCTCGCCCCGGCTCACCGCCCAGCCGCGGGCGTCACCGGTCTCGCGGCCGAGGGCGATCGCGCGCCCGGACGCGGCGTCGGCCAGCCGGTGGCGTGCCCCCACCCGGTAGGCGACGTGCAGGTCGGTCCACCCGGGCTCGACCACGACGACGGCCACGGCCTCCTCCCCCTCGGCCACGGTGAGGTGGGCGGTGGCGCCGACCCGGTCGGCCAGCGCCCGCAGCACGGGGGTCGTGCGCGCCAGCAGGACCGGTCGCAGGGTCTGGCCCAGCCGCAGCAGTGCCGCACCGGCGACGACGCGCCCGTGGGCGTCGCGGGTGACCAGGTCGTGCCCGGCCAGGGTGGTGACGAGCCGGTGCACGACGGTGCGGTTGAGCGCGAGCGACTCGGCCAGCTCGGCGACGGTGAAGCCCGCGGGCGCCTCGGCGACGGCGAGCATCAGGCGCACGCCGCGGTCGAGGGTCTGCGAGGTCTCCGGAGCCACCTCACCAGCCTAGGCAGACGCTCAGGACGGCTTGGTCGCCCAACCTCGCAGCGTGTCGATGCGGGCGGTCAGCTCGTCGGCCGAGGCCTGCGCCGCCGGAGGCCCGCCGCACGACTCGCGCAGCCGGTTGTGGATGACGCCGTGCGGCGTGGACGTGCGGTGGTGCCACGCGCCGACCAGGCCGTTCAGCTCGCGGCGCAGCATCGAGCGCTGCGCGTGGGTCGCCACCTCGGGCTCCGGCTCGGCGGCCGCCACGGGAGCCGCCGCAGCGGCGGCGGCCGTCTGCGCCGAGCGCCGGGAGCGGGCGTGGCGGAGCAGGTCGCGCACCTGCTCGGGCTCGAGCAGGCCGGGGATGCCGAGGAAGTCCATCTCCTCGTCGCTGCCGACGGCCACCTCGCCCTCGTGGCCGAACTCGCCGCCGTCGTACAGCACGCGGTCGAACGACGCGTCGCTGCCGAGCGCCTCGAACTGCTGGTTCAGCTCGTCGCTGGCGCCCTCGCCCTCGTTGGCCTGGGCCAGCAGCGACTCCTCGGCGGCGAAGACGTCGTCCTCGTCGGTGACCCGGCGCCCGAGCACGTGGTCGCGCTGCACCTCGAGGTCGGACGCGAGCCGCAGCAGGCCCGGCGCGCTCGGCAGGAACACCGACGCCATCTCGCCGCGCTTGCGGGCACGGACGAAGCGTCCGACCGCCTGGGCGAAGAACAGCGGCGTGGACGTGGTGGTGGCGTAGACGCCGACCGCCAGCCGCGGGACGTCGACGCCCTCGCTGACCATGCGCACCGCGACCATCCAGCGGTCGTCGCCGTCGGAGAACTCCGCGATGCGCTTGCTCGACTCGCGCTCGTCGGAGAGCACCACGACCGGCAGGGTGCCGGTGGCCTCCTTGAGGATCTTCGCGTAGGCGCGGGCCTGCGTCTGGTCGGTGGCGATCACCAGGCCGCCGGCGTCGGGGACGTGGCGCCGCACCTCCGACAGTCGGCGGTCGGCGGCCCGCAGGACCGCCGGGATCCACGCGCCCTGGGGGTCGAGCGCGGTGCGCAGGGCCTGCTGGGTGATGTCCTTGGTCAGCGGCTCGCCGAGGCGCGCCTCGATCTCGTCGCCGGCCCGCGTGCGCCAGCGCATGTCGCCGGAGTAGGCCATGAACAGCACGGGGCGCACGACGCCGTCGCGCAGGGCCTCGGCGTAGCCGTAGGAGTAGTCGGCCTCGCTCCGCGAGACGCCGTCGGCCTCGGGGGCGTAGGTGACGAACGGGATCGGGTTGGCGTCGGAGCGGAACGGGGTGCCGGTGAGCGCCAGGCGGCGCACGGCGGGCGCGAACGCCTCCTTGACCGCGTCACCCCACGACCGCGCGTCGCCGGCGTGGTGGATCTCGTCCAGGATCACCAGCGTGCGGAAGCGCTCGGTGCGCATCCGGTAGGCCGTCGGGTTGCCGGCGACGCCGGCGTAGGTGAGCACGAAGCCGCGGAAGTCGCTGGCCATCTTGCCCTGGCTGCCGGTGAAGGCCGGGTCGAGCGGGATGCCGGCGCGGGCGGCGGCCTCGGCCCACTGGGTCTTGAGGTGGTCGGTCGGCGTGACGACGACGATCCGCTCGACGACGCGGGAGTCGAGCAGCTCGGCGGCGGCGCGCAGGGCGAATGTCGTCTTCCCGGCGCCGGGCGTGGCGACCGCGAGGAAGTCCCGCGGCGCACGCTCGCGGTACTGCGCGAGGGCGTCGGCCTGCCAGGCGCGCAGCGCCGGAGCCGTCCCCCACGCCGCCCGCCCCGGGAAGGCCGGAGGAAGGTCAGCAGCGTGGTTCATCGTCAACGACGGTACGCGTACCAAGCCAGCTTCATGCGCTCCACCTGGCCCCGTGTGAAGTGGTTCATGCACGAGTCGTAGGAGTAGTCCATGAAGTTCTGCACGGGGTCGGCACCGGGTGCCGAGCAGGTGTCGCGTCCGATCGGGCAGGTGAAGCTGGGGTTGCGCTCGGCAGGGGTGTCGGACACGTAGTCGTTGCGCGACGAGCAGCCGCCCTGGAACGTGTGGAACAGCCCGAGCCAGTGGCCGACCTCGTGGACGGCGGTGTCGCCGCGGTTGTAGCCGGCGAAGCGCCCGCCGGGCACGGTGTCGACGTTGATGACGACGCCGTCGCTGCGCGGCGCCTTGGCGGCGCGCTGCGGGAAGCTGGACCAGCCGAGCGTCTTGTTGACGTCGTTCTTGGGCGAGCTGAAGTAGAGGTTGAGCGTGCGGGCGTCGCCGCGGTGCAGGCGGGCCATCATCTTCTTGGCCGCCGCCGACCGGTAGTCGGCGTCCCAGTAGGACCGGTTGGCGGTGTAGTCGATGCCCTTGAGCACGAAGCGGATGCGCGCGTTGGCGCCGGTCGACGACTGCTTGCCGGCGAACGCCTTGTTCATGATCGAGATCTGACGCTTGACCTTGGCCTTGGTCATCTTCGTCTTGGCGCCCTTGCGGGGCTTGATCACGTGGACGCGCACGGGGATGCGGACGTTCTTGCGCACCAGCGCGGCCGTGGACGGACGCGCCTGACGGGCACCGGCGGAGGCGTTGACGCGGCGGTCGAGGTGGCGGTCGAGCGCGTGCGCCGTGGCGGCCGGGAGCGCGGACTCGCGGCTGTAGCCGTCCTGACGGGCCGCGACGTCGCCGGGGACGCACGCGTCGGCCGTGCGCGAGACGGCGGGGGCGTCGACGGCCCGGGCCGTGGACGGGGCGGCGGACACGAGTGCAGCAGCCAGCGCGAGAGCGGTCAGCCCCAGCAGTCCGGCGCGCGAGGAGCGCCCGTTAACGGTCGTCTCCCTCGTCGTCACCGGGCTCGAACGACTCCCACCGGTCCTTGCACTCCGGGCAGACCGGGAAGCGCTGCGGGTCGCGGCTCGGGACCCACACCTTGCCGCAGAGCGCGACCACGGGAGTGCCCTCGATCATCGCCTCGGTGAGCTTGTCCTTGGGCACGTAGTGCGAGAAGCGCTCGTGATCGCCGTCACTGGTCTGGGGCAGCGTGCGGCGGTCCTCCACGGTCTGCGCACCAGGACTCAGGAAACCGGGACTCATGGGGGGCGTCACGAGTCGAAGTGTAGGCCATCCACCCGCCCTCCCGGAGTCGCTTTCGTCCGGGTTCTGGTCTCAGTTCATCGACGGGTCGTCGGGGTAGCTGGCGAGCAGCCGCAGCTCGCCGTCCTGCCGCCGGAGCACCACGCGCCACAGGTCGTCCGGGCTGGGGCTCAGCAGGTCCTGCTCGCTCGAGCGCACCACCAGCCACGACCCCGACGCGAGCTCCTCCTCGAGCTGGCCGGGCGACCATCCCGCGTAGCCGGCGAAGACGCGCAGGCCCGCGAGGGCGTCACCGACCGCGGCCACCGGGGTGTCGAGGTCGACCAGCCCGACGCGTCCGTACATCGGGCGCCAGCCGAGCGGCTCGTCGTCGACGCCCGGCAGCAGGACGCCCACCGCGAGCGCCGCCTCGGCCGACACCGGGCCGCCCTCGAAGATCGTGACGGGGCCGGCCGCCACGGCCGCCCACCCGGGCAGGACGTCGTCGAGCCCGGCACCGGTGGGCCGGTTGAGGATCACCCCGAGGGCCCCGTGCTCGTCGTGGTCGAGGAGCAGCACCACCGCGCGCCGGAACGTCGGCTCGTCCAGGCTGGGCGCGGCGAGCAGCAGCCGGCCGGTCAGCCAGTCGCCCTCGGCCGCGTCGTCCACCACGCCCCGATCGTATGCCGTGACATCCTGTACCGACCCCGACCGCACCACGAGAGGCCAGCGATGACCGACCCGGACTCCACGTCCGAGGCCGAGCTCACGATCGACGAGCTCGCCGCCCGGGTCGGCATGACCGTGCGCAACGTCCGCGCCTACGCCGGACGCGGGCTGATCCCGGCCCCTCGCCTCGCCGGGCGCACCGGGTACTACAACGACGTCCACGTGAGCCGGCTGCGCCTGGTGCGCGAGCTGCTCGACCGCGGCTACACCCTCGCGGCGGTCGAGAAGGCCGTGCTCAGCAACCAGGACAGCACCGCCGCGCACGCGCTCGACCTGCTCGAGGTGCTGGAGTCCCCCGTCGCCGACGACGACACCCAGGTGGTCTCGCGCGACGCGCTCGCCGCGATGGCCGGCACCGAGCGCGACGACGCCCTGGTCGAGCAGCTCGTGACCGCGGGGCTGGTCGAGGTCCAGGGCGACGACTCGCTGCTGCTGCTGCAGCCCAGCGTCGTGCGCGCCGGCACGTCCGCGATCGCGATCGGCCTGTCCACCGAGACGGTGATGACGCTGCTGCCCACGCTGTCCGAGCACCTCGGCGCCGTCGCGCAGACGCTCGTCGACCGCGTCCGTGCGCAGGTCTGGCAGCCGTTCGTCGAGGCCGAGATGCCCGAGGACCGCTGGCCCGAGATCCTCGGCCTGATCGAGGGCCTGCTGCCCGTCGCCGGGCAGGCCGTCCTCGCGGTGTTCCGCCGCGAGCTCGCCGCGGCCATCGAGGACGTGCTCGGCGCCGAGCTGCGCAACCTCGGCGAGGCCGGCGCCCCCGCCTAGCCCTGCTTGCTCGGGGCGCGCCCCTCGGCCACCTCGGACGCGTGCTGGACGGCCTCGGCGACCAGCTCGTGCACGTCGGCGTGGAAGACGCTGGGGATGATGTAGTTCGCGTTGACCTCCTCGTCGGTGACGGTGGCCGCGATCGCGTCGGCGGCGGCGACGAGCACCGACTCGTGGATGCCGTGGCTGCGGGCGTCGAGCAGGCCGCGGAAGATCCCGGGGAACGCGAGCACGTTGTTGATCTGGTTGGGGTAGTCCGAGCGGCCGGTGGCCACCACCGCGGCGTGACGACGCGCGATCGCCGGGTCGACCTCCGGCGTGGGGTTCGCGAGCGCGAAGATGATCGAGTCGGCGGCCATCGCGGCGACGTCGGACTCCTCGAGCAGGTTGGGGGCGCTGACGCCGACGAAGACGTCGGCACCGGGGAGGTTCTCGCGCAGCGTGCCGGTCCGGCCCTCGGGGTTGGTGTGCTCGGCGATCCACCGGATCGAGTCGTGCATGTCGGCCCGTCCGCCGTGGATGACGCCGTCGACGTCGCACACGGTGACGTCGCGGAGCCCGGCGGCCAGCAGCAGCTTGAGGATCGCGGTGCCCGCGGCACCGGCGCCGACCATGACGACGCGGACCGAGCCGATGTCCTTACCCACGACGCGCAGGGCGTTGCGGAGCGCGGCGAGCACCACGATGGCCGTGCCGTGCTGGTCGTCGTGGAAGACCGGGATGTCGAGCATGTCGCGCAGGCGGCGCTCGACCTCGAAGCAGCGCGGCGCCGAGATGTCCTCGAGGTTGATGCCGGCGAAGCCCGGCGCGATCGCCGCGACGGTGCGGACGATCTCGTCGGTGTCCTGGGTGTCGAGGCAGATCGGCCACGCGTCGATCTGGCCGAAGCGCTTGAACAGCGCGGCCTTGCCCTCCATCACCGGCAGCGCCGCGTGCGGCCCGATGTTGCCCAGGCCGAGCACCGCGGACCCGTCGGTGACGACGGCGACCGAGTTGCGCTTGACGGTGAGGCGGCGTGCGTCCTCGGGGTTCTCGGCGATCGCGAGGCAGACGCGCGCGACGCCCGGCGTGTAGACCATCGACAGGTCGTCGCGGTTGCGGATCGGGTGCTTGCTGTCCATCTCGATGACGCCACCGAGGTGCATGAGGAAGGTCCGGTCGGAGACCTTGTGCACGGTGACGCCCTCGACGGCGCGCAGCGCCTCGACGATGGCCGCCGAGTGCTCGGTGTCGGAGGCGGCGCAGGTGACGTCGATCTGGAGACGGTCGGTCTCCGACCCGGTGACGTCGAGCGCGGAGACCAGGCCCCCGGCCTGCTCGACGGCGGACGTCAGCTCGCCGACCCCGGCGCCGCCGGAGCGGACCTCGAGGCGGACGGTGATGGAGTACGAGACGCTCGGTGCAGTGGCCACGGGCGGATTGTCGCAGAAACCGTCGGGCGGTCACCTCCGCGGAG